>JAKSDJ010000070.1 GCA_022360155.1 Chloroflexales bacterium
ATCGCCCATCAATGCGCATGGTGATTACAACCCACGATCAGGCCGAGCGGCCGGTCGAGCATACCTTTTCGCTGGTGCGCGGCGACCGTTTCCAGTATTACATCGAGTTCAAAACCAGCAGCGACGAGCAAAACGGTCACGCCCATCTGCGCCAGAATCAGTTGGAGTTTTCGCTACCTGTCGCCTGATCCAGCCCGGTGTCACGCTCAACCACCCATCGCAACCCCGCACGACATCCTCAATCCTGCTTCGTTTTGCTAGCTCAGGTTGAATCCACAGATGCCACAGATTGGGAGGGGGCGTTCGACGCGCTACGCATGGCGCTGTGAAGCCCAGTAAGGGGCAAAGTCTACGGACTGGAGAAGGTGGATAGGCATTGCTTCATTTTTATGTAGAGTTTTGAAGTGAAGGGAGTGTCATATGCGTGCAAGGTTGCACGACATGGTAAGACGAGGGCTTAGTCTCAGCTTGCTGATCGGACTCATCGCCGCTGCGTTACCCGCCGCCAACGTACAGGCCACACCCACACCCTACACCGAGCCGACAATCGTGGCGGCTGACGGCGTCACGGCGACGATCACCGCGATCGATCCGCCTAGCCGGACCGCCGGGTTGCTGGCGCTCTATACTCCGGCGTTTGGCCCCGCAACCAAGACCAATCAGTTTGGCGCGGAGGCGGTGCTCGTCAAGACGGACCAGCCCAACCAGTACCGCGTCATCGACGTGTGTACGATCTGGGACACCCTGGTGACGCCGCCGCGCTGTTCCAATCCTGGCAATAACCCGATCCCCGAGAATGGGGTTGTGCTTTCCGCCGCGCCCGGCGGCAATCCCGACGTGCGCCTCTTCATCCGCGATCACATCAAGAAGGACGATCTGGTGGGAATTTACATTCCGGTGCGGCGCACCGCCTCACGCGAGCTGGATGTGATCGATCCGACAGCGGCGACTAATCCTGACGGCATCGATCCGAACACGGGCCAGTGTTACCCTGGCTGCCGCGGCGCCGAGCAGTTCATTCTGTACACATCAGCTTTCGGCACGCGCACCGGCGCCAACGAATTTGGCTACGAAGTAACGGTCGTAGATGGCCGGGTGGTTGCGCAGGGCGGCAACAACTCCGCCATTCCTGTCGACGGCTTCGTGTTGAGCGGCCACGGCACGGTCGGCAGTTGGCTGGCGGCGAACACGATTCTGGGCGCCAGCGTGACGGTCGAGGGGCTGATGGTCACGATTACTATCGATCCCAGCGCGTATATGTTTACCGCACAAGTCGAAATCGACGAGGCCCATGCCACGTTGACCACGGCGCGGGAAACCTGTATGGACGCGCCCTACCCGACAGCCCAGACGGCGCTCGACCAGGCGCGGGCGCTGCTTGTTCAGGCCCAGACCGCCTTCGCGCAGGGCGACGACCAGGGCACGGTCGATCTGGCGACAGCGGCGCAGCAACGAGCGCAGATTGCCCTTTTCCGCACCATCGAGGCGCGCCCCGCCGAAGGACGCGGCATCTGGGCGCGCCCGGCTGAAACCACCCGCGTGGCAATCGCGGCAACGGTCGAGCAGATAGCCCAAGCTGGTTTCAACCTGATCTACCTCGAAACCTTCTTCAATGGCTACACGATCTATCCCAGCGCGACAGCCGCCAGCTACGGCGTTGCCGCGCAGAGCCCCCAGTTCGTCGGCATCAATGTCTTGCAAGTCTGGATCGAAGAAGCCCACGCCCGTGACATCCAACTCCACGCCTGGGTCGAAAACTTCTTTGTGGGCAATGACGCCGTCGAAGGAATGGGGCCAATTCTGAGCGTCCACCCGGACTGGGCGGCGGTCGAACGCTCGGATGTGGGTAAGCTCGGCCCGCAGCCCTCCGATGCGGAACGGGGCTACTACTTCCTCGATCCGGCCATCCCCGAGGCGCGCCAGTATCTGTTCGACATCTACACCGAGATGCTGCGCGAGTATGAGCTGGATGGCTTGCATCTCGACTACATCCGCTATCCGATCAGCTTGCCGCTGGAGCGCAGCTTCTCCTACAGCGATTACAGTCGCCAGGCGTTCCAGGCCGAGTATGGCGTCGACCCCTATACCATCACGCCCGATGACAACCCGGACGAATGGGCGCAGTGGGTGGCATGGCGACAGGGCAACATTACCAGCTATGTCGGCCAGGTACGCGAGCTGATCGACACGATACGCCCCGAGGCGGCGCTGTCGGCAGCCGTTTTCCCCGATCAGTTCGACTCGCAGATCCGCAAGATGCAGAACTGGGAGGACTGGGTGCAGCGCGGCTGGATGGACTTCCTGGCCGGGATGTCGTTTGGCCGCTCCGCCCATGCGGTGGCTGCCGATACAGCCGCGATGCGCGCGATAGTCGGGAACCAGACGCTGATCTATACGGGCATCTACGCGCCGTTTTTGAGCCTGCCGCCGAAAACCTTGGTCGAGCAGGTCGAGGGCGTCCGGGACAAGGGCGGGCACGGGATCTCAGTATTCGCCTGGAACCAGGTGAGCGCGGGACACAGCGAGTCGCTCGCCGAAGGCCCCTATCGCACGCTCGCCATCGCACCTCACACGAACCCGGCGCAGGCTGTTGCGGCCGGCCTCCGCGATATGCAGCGGCGGGTTAGCGCCGTCTATGTGCCGGGCGGTTGTATGGAGGCGCAGGCGGCGCCGTTTGTCTACAGAGCGCTCGACATCGCGGTGCGGGTGCTGGAGCAGCATAGCGCCAGGCCGATCCAGAACGAGGCTGCGCTGCGCCGGGCGCTCGATCAACTGCAAAACGGGCAGAGTCTCCTTGACCGTAGCGTGCAACGCCAACTGATCGACCCGGCGTTAGCCGAGCGACTGCAAGCCGAATTCGACCTGTATGACAGCATCCTGGACTATGCGCTCGCGCAGCATTAGCAATTCCGGAAGAAAGGAGTACGAGATGCAACGGATTCGTTCGATAGCAGTCGTCGCGTTGCTGGCGCTGCTCATTCCCGTCCTGGCGGCGTGCGGCGGGGGCCAGACCCCCGCCGAAGCGCCTGCCCCGCCAACCGATGTGCCAACAAACGGTGATACTACGGAGATGGAGAGAGCGCCCATCCAAGCCGATGCAGCGCCCAACGAAACAACACCGGCGCAAGAAGATGCTGAACCCTATACGATCAAGTTCTGGACGATCTCGCTCAAGCCAACCTTCGATGATTATGTCAACGGAATGATCGCAACTTACGAGGCAGCCAATCCCGGGGCCACGATTGAGTGGACCGACCTGCCGGGCGACCAGATCAAGCAACGCCTGCTCACCGCGATTGCCAGCGGCGATGTGCCCGATGTGGTGAACCTCAACACTGACCTCACGTTACAGGTCGCCTCAACCAACCCGGACGTGTTGGTCAAGACCAGCGAAGCCGTAGCGCCGGAACAGCAGCAGGAATACTTCGAGGGACTGTGGGAGTCAACCCGCTTCCAGGATGCGACCTATGGCATTCCCTGGTATGCCACCGTGCGCGTCACCGTCTACAACACGCAAATCTTGAGCGATGCGGGCATCGAGGCGCCGCCGCAGACCTACGACGACCTGGTGACCATCGCTCAAACCGTCAAGGAGCAGACCGGCAAGTGGGGGTATGCCCCGAACATCAACCTGGTCGAAAACTTCCTGATGGCGGGCGTACCGCTGGTCAATGAAGATCGCAGCGCGGCGGCCTTCAACTCGCCAGAAGGGATCGCGGTCGCCCAATTCTACATCGATCTGAAAGAGCAGGGGCTCATCCCCGAGGACATCCTGGCCAAGGGCTACCAGGGCGAGTTGCAGCTCTATAAAGAGGGCAATCTAGCCATGCAGCTTGCCGGCGCCTCGCTGCTCAAGCAGATCGAAAACGATGCGCCGGAGGTCTACGTCACCACCGACGTGGCGCCACACCCGACGCGCGAGGCGGGAATCCTGCCCGTCGCGCTGATGCACCTGGTTGTGCCGGCCCAATCGCAGGTGAGCGAGCAGGCGATTGATTTCGCCCTGTTCGTGACCAACGCCGAGAACCAGCTCGAACTGGCGCGCAACTCAGTCACGGTGCCGTCAATCATCGCGGCGACCGAAGCCCCCTTCTTCCAGGAGGAAGACTCGCTCAATGCCAAGGCACGGAAGATCATGGCCGAGTCGTTGCAGATCGCGCGCGACCCCTATCTCGGGCTAGAAAGCTGGAGCGAGATGGACAAGGCGCTGAAGGACAACTACGCCGAGGCGTGGGCCGGCTCCAAGAGCGCCGAACAGTCGCTCAACGACGCTGCCGACATGTGGAACAGTCTACTGCAATAGCGCGTTCCGGCAGGTTCTCGGTGCGGCGCACAAGGCTAGCTTTGTGCGCCGCGCCGGGGACGCTACGACTGTAAGCCATGGTTCGTCGCTGCTTGAGCGTTATAGATGCGGAAGCGAGTTGCAGATTACATCGCTCTCTACAAGAGAAAGCCAGCGCGGCTACAGAGAAAGCTCGAACAGTACGATCACGTTGGTTATCCTGCAACCTTGTAATACCAATTCGACTAAGATATTCCGCATCTTGTCACCCTGCCCTTCGACTGCGCTCAGGACCGGCTCGCCGAAGAGCTCAGGGGACCGGCTCGCCGAAGAGCTCAGGATGACATGCGAGGTGTTCATGTTGAATTGGTATAAGGGGCCAGACCATGCGCGAGACAGGAAGCGTGGCGGGTGCAGCGCGACCCGCCCAACGGACGACGATCTGGACCGGGCGGGTCAAGCGGACCATCGCTGGCTACTTTTTCTTGCTGCCGGCACTGATCATATTGGCCGTCTTTCTGGTGTACCCGGTCGGGTATGGCGCGATCCTCTCGCTGTTCGACTATCCGATTATCGCCTCGCCAACCTTCGTTGGTCTTGACAATTTCAGCAAACTGCTCGAAGACCGCGTCTTCCACATCGCGCTGCTGCACTCGGTCCAGTATCTGCTGATCGTCCCAATCATTCAGATCGCCTCGCTGGCGCTGGCGATCCTGGTCAACCGTCAGATCTATGGCATCGCGTTCTTCCGCGCGGCGTACTATGTGCCGGTGATCACGGCGGCGGTGGTGGTGGCGGTGGCCTGGCAGTGGATCTTCGATCTGGAGTATGGGTTGCTGAACGCCGGGTTGGAAGGAATCGGTCTGATCCACAAGCCCATCGCCTGGCTGGATGACCCCCAAATCGCGCTCTGGTCGATCATGTTTGTGACCTTCTGGCGCGGGCTGGGCTTCTATATGGTCGTTTATCTGGCTGGTTTGCAGAGCATCCCCGCCGAACTGGAAGAAGCCGCGGCCATCGATGGCGCGAGTCGCTGGCAGCGTCTGCGCCACATCACGATCCCGCTGCTGATGCCGACGATTGCGTTCTGCTCGATCTGGTCGTCTATCTCTGCGCTGAAGGTTTTTGACGAGGTGCTGGTGATGAGCCGACCCAATCCTGGTGGCCCGGCCAACTCGACAATGGTGGTTAATCTCTTGATGTACCTGACCGCGTTCGATCAGTTCGACTTTGGCTATGCCGCCGCGCAGGGGCTCGTCCTCGCCGGGATCACCATGATCTTTACCCTGTTAAATATCCGCTTCTTCAGCAGCGGTCTGGAGCGTACCTGATGAGTGTTTTCCAGTTGAGCCGCTTGAAACGCCCGCGCTTCCTCGTATCGCGGATTCTGCTCTATACGGCGCTCATCCTCGTCGCGCTCTTCACCACCGGGCCGTTCCTGTGGATGCTCTCGACGGCGCTGAAAACTAGCGGCAGCGTCTTCACCCGCCCGCCCGAGCTACTGCCAGTTCCGCCCACGCTGCAAAACTTTATCGAGATCTGGAACGCGGTGCCGATGTTGCGCTGGCTGATCAACAGCGTGATTATCACGGTGGTCGGAACCGGCCTGCAAATGCTGATCAACGCGATGGCGGGCTATGCGCTGGCCCGGTTCAGCCTGCCCGGCGAGCGGATCATCCTGTTTGTGCTGCTGGTGATGTATATGCTGCCGACCACGACCAATTTCCTGGTCAACTTTTTGACGATCCGCGAACTACGCCTGAACAACAACCTGATTGCGGTTTTCCTGCCCACGCTGGCAACGATCTTTGGCATCTTTCTGATGCGACAGGCCTTCCTCGGCATTCCGCAAGATCTGGAAGACGCCGCGCGGATCGACGGCGCCGGCGAGTGGACGCTCTTCGTGCGGGTGATGCTGCCCCTGGTCGGCCCGCCGCTCGCCACGATGGGTATCTTCAGCTTTGTCGGCTTCTGGAACGAGTTTTTCTGGCCGCTGGTGGTGCTGACCGACGAGAAGTTATACCCGCTAGCCCTCGGCGTCCGCTACTTGAATAGCGCCTTTGTCGCGAATACGCGCTGGGTGATGGCCGGTGCGGTGATTACGATGATCCCAACCCTGGTGGTTTTCGTCTTCGCTCAGCGCTACTTCATTCGCGGCGCAACCGCAGGAGCGATTAAGGGGTAGGAAAGCAACGTTAGAACGTTCCAACGTTCTAACGTTCTAATGTTCTATGAACATCACTGCGCTTGGGATTGACATCGGCGGGACCAAAACCGCGGCGGCGCTGGTCGCCCCAGATGGTCGGGTAAGCCATTATCAGAGCGTTGCCACGCCCGCCGTAGCTGGCGCCGAGGCGATCATGGCGGCGGCGGTGACGCTGGGGCAGCGCGTTCTCCAGGCCGCCCACGCGCAGGGCGTCGAAGTCGCGGCGCTCGGGGTCGGGACCGCCGGTCACGTAGATCGGCAGCGTGGCGCGATCAGCTACGCTTCGGGGACGCTGCCTGGCTGGAGCGGGGTTGCTGTCGCGCAGGAGTTGCAGGATGCGCTTGGTCTGCCTGTGTCGGTCGACAACGACGTCAATGCCTTGGCCATCGGCGAAGGGCGGTTTGGTGCTGGCCACGATTTTCGCGATGTGTTGTATATTACGGTTGGTACAGGTGTTGGCGGCGCGTTGGTCTTCGATGGGCAGATGCGGCGTGGTGCAACCTGGACGGCTGGCGAGCTTGGCCACCTGGTGATCGATTGGGACGGTAAGCGGCGTTGTAGTTGCGGGCATCTGGGGCATCTCGAAGGGTACACCTCGGGTCCGGCAATCGTCGCATACTACTGCGCGCTCGCCGCTGTCCACGAGCCGTGCGACCTGCAACTGGTTGCGGCGCGGGCGCGCAACGGCGATGCGTATGCCCAACGAGCCATTGCCGAAAGCGCCCAGGTGCTGGGCTTGACTCTGGGCGGCTTGCTCAACGTGATCGATCCGCAGGCGCTCATCGTTGGCGGCGGCGTAACCGAACTGGGCGACCCATGGTGGCAGCCGTTTGTGGCGGCGCTCCGCGCCAACCCGATGCCTGGACCGGCGCGCATCGCGGTGTTACCCGCCCAACTCGGCCAGCACGCGGTGCTGATCGGCGCGGCGTGGCTGGCGCTGTGTGAACATGCTGCTATGGGGCATTAGAAGGTTGGCAGGTTAAAACGTTAAAATGTTGGCAGGTTCGATCGGCGATGATTAGCGTTCATCGGCGGCATCAGCATGCCATTGCGGGTTGGCATCCTCCGGCTGGGCTCAGGACAGGGGGTGGTGCGTTAGCAGATTGGCAGGTCGGAATATGGAGTGCGCAAGCCAGGCTTGCGCGCGGCAGTATGGCTGCCGCACTCCATAGTACACGTTTTTCATCAGAGCAAGCCCGAACAGTACGCTTACGTTGGTTATCCTGAAACTAGCAGCGCGGCTGCAAGCCGCGCCTACGGAGAAGGTCAGGAGCAAGCCCGAACAATGCGATGATGTCAGTGATCCTGAAACCTTGTCAACGTTCCAACGTTCTAACGTTCTAACCCCTGGCCTGAGCCTTTCGGCTTCGCTCAGGACCGGCGCAGCGAAGAATGCCAACG
>JAKSDJ010000987.1 GCA_022360155.1 Chloroflexales bacterium
ACCCGCCAGACCGCTGACAGTTTGAAGCGCTTCTTTAGAACATATGATCAGCGGCGAAAGTGGTTAGGTATAAAGGAGATAGAGCGATGGAACCTTGCAACGCCGTGGGAGCGCAAAAATCTGGCAAGCCATCTAGCTGCTTACCTTTCCTGGAAGGAAACAATGGCCGGAATGCAGGTATGTCACACTGCCGATGAGGCTTTGCGCTTTCTGAACCATGCGTTGGCACAGCCATCGGTACGGCAGGAGTTACAGGCCTTTATCGAGAGCCGGGTCGCCATCACAAAGGCGTTGTTCTCATTCCGTGAAGCCTGGCAGGGTCCACAAGCAGCTATCTATGACGAGCAGCGTCTCTTTTCTAGTCAGCCAATCAATCAGTACGATCTGCTGCATCTGCTGGCGAACTATGATCTCTATATCTATGACAGCAAAGCTCAATTTGAGCAAAACCATGGCCCTGTGCCCTTAGCTGCCAAAGACCTAGATGTGTATGCTTTCATTCGCGGCTTTCGTCGACCCAAATGGGTGATCGGGTTTGCCTATCACACGCCCTGGTCGCGAGAAGAGTTCGAGGCGCACTACTGTCAAACCGTGACTGCTCTGCGTGGGCTACAGTTGCGGGTGCGTGAGCAGGGCGCAAGTGGAGTTTGGCAGACGCTCGATACTCGTGTTGCGGCAGCTCTGGAAGAAGATTGGGCACCCTGCCTTGTGATAACGAAGAAAAGCGAGGGTGCCTTGTTGCGTGTGCTGCGTGTAGCCCCCTTCGTTGCTCGCGAGTTGATGGTCGTTTTTCCGGATGGTATTGAGCGCAGTTATCACGTGGTTACAGGGACGGCTGCGTTTCATGTTCAGGCCGAAATGCGGGGACACTTTGCCCACTTAGAAAAGCAGCAACCGACGGATGTAATTTTTTGTTAAGACGCGGTTTGGAGCGAGATCTTGCAACGTGGCAACACACTCCAGCTCGATCTCTCGTTCACGCCGTAGTGCTTGCAGCGCATCGGCTATTGGATCTTCATTGTCGGGAATACCGCCGACTGCCTGTTCAAACAGTCCGCCAATGCGGACAATCAGGCACCCATCCGGCAGCACTGTTGTGCGCTGTGCCAATTCCGCTGTCAAATCCGGCGTAGGGATCGGCCCCAGGGCTGGGATCTCTTCCAGGATCAAGCGGTAGCGCTACTGCTCGGTCAAGCCGGACGTATTCGTTGGTTTTAGGACGCCGTTTTCATAGACGGCTTCGATAATCTTGACCATGACGGTTACCTTCGGTCACAGGTTACAGTTCAATCACGCATCACACCTCGCTTACAAGAGGAGTATACCATGCAACCCGATCTCTACGCGCTGGTGCTGCAACTTGCGCCGGAAGCGGGCGGTCCGCTCCCCGCCGCTACTGGTGTGCAGGTGCAAGCCCTATTCTTCGAACTGGTACGGCAGGTCGACCCCGAGCTGTCCAATGAGTTGCACGCCTCCGCGCCGGGCAAGCCATTCACGGTCGCGTTGCTGCCCCGTAGCGGGCGCAGCGCCATGCTAGAGCTGCGGGTCACCCTGCTGTCGACCACGCTCTGGCCGCCGCTGGTTCAGGCGCTGCTGCAACAGATGACGAGGCCCGCGCTGCGCCTGGGAAGCACCGCGCTTATCCTGCGCGATGTCCCCGGCACGCCCGGAAGCCATCCCTGGGCCGGCTTCACCTCCTACGCCGCGCTGTCCGCAGCGGTCGAGCCGAGCCAGCGACTGACGCTCGATTTTGCCGCGCCGACCGCGATTGCCAAGAGCAGCGACGCGCGCGGGCGCAAAAAGCTCGAATTGCTGCCGCTGCCCGATGCCGTGTTCGGCGCGCTGCGGCGGCGCTGGAATATGCTGGCCCCGCCCGCGCTTCACCTGGATAAGGATTTCGTCGAGGCCGCGTGCAGCGACACGCTGGTCAGCGATTATCGCATCCAGACTCGCACCGAACAATTGAAGAGCGGGCCGCAGAAAGGCTTCGTTGGGCAGTGCAGCTATGAATTGCCGCCTGACCCGATCCAACAGCACGCGCTGACCCTGCTGGCCGACGCCGCGTTCTATTTGGGCGTGGGGGCCAAGACGACCCGCGGTATGGGGCTGTGCCGGCGGCTCGCAACCCACGCGCGGGAGGTCGAGCGATGAGCGCAACGACCATCACGCAAGAGCCCGACTATATCCCGCTGTCGATGTTGAACGCGCTGGCCTATTGCCCGCGCCGCTTCGCCTACGAGTTCATCCAGGGCGAAATGCTGTACAACGAGCACGTCGTCGAAGGAACGCTGCAGCATCAGGGTATCGACCTGGGCGGCACAGCCTGGCTGGGCGAGGCGGTGCAGGAGCGCCGCGTCTATGTGTGGAGTGAGCGCCTGAAGCTGGCCGGCTTCTGTGACGTAGTCGAGCAGCGCGACGGCAAACTCTACCCGGTGGAGTACAAGAAGGGTCGGCCTGGTAAGTGGCAGAGCGATCACGTACAACTCTGCGGGCAGGCGCTTTGCCTGGAGGAAAGGTTGGACATTACTATTGCGGAAGGGGCGATCTTCTACTTCGCAGTGCGACGGCGCGAGCGGGTTGCCTTTACGCCAGAGCTGCGCGCCGAGACCGAGCGGATCGCAGCCGAGGCGCAGCGCTTGCTGGTCAGCGCGACGCTGCCGCCCCAGCTTGAGAACAAAGCCAAGTGCCGCGACTGTTCGCTCAAGCCGCTCTGCCTGCCGGACGAGCTGCGCACGCTGGCCCGCCGCCGCAAAGCGACTTGGGAGGATGAAGTGTAGGCGAGAAGAGGCGAAGGCACGACGAGCTGAGGAGGTGAGGAGATGTCACGGCGATGCGACGCGAACAGCTATGCGCTGACCTCAACCCTTTCTCATCTCGCGCCCATCCAAACCTCGTAGTGGAGTCATGCGCTACCGGATACGCGCATACCAGTTACGTCACCTGCGGAAGGATCTACCGAGGCGGCGAAGACGCGACGAGCTGAGGAGGCGAGGAGGCGAGGAGACGAGGAATACGCCACCGCTCGGAGCCTGTGCAGCCTTGAACTGAAGTTCAGGCTGAGAACGAAAGTGCGCTTCAGCGCATTGCTCCGAGTCGGCTTCAGCCGACTTGGGCATTACCACTGAAACGGCCATGCGCTGCCAGCAGTCCGTTCGTGCGTGCCGCCTTGCATACATCGCAGCGGAGGCATGCGCTCCAGCCAGATGAACTACCGACCACGTCACCTGCGGAGGGGTCGAGCCTCGGCAGGCTCGGCTCGCGCGGGCGCACCGAACCGTCAGGGTTCCCTCGCGGGCAGCCTGAGGGGCGCTGCCCCTCAGATTTGCGAGATACCAGACATCGAGGAGGCGTAACCCTACGCGACAAGCGCGCAAAAGACCCATCAGGGCGAGCCTGCGGGGCAGCGCCCCCGCATATTGCTCGCAATGATGGATATCTAACGCGCCAACGCGCCAAGATTCCAACGTTTCAACGTACAACGTAACCAAGCAAAGGAGCACACAACATGCAGACCGACGCCGATCAGATAATTGTTCCAGGCGCGGTGGAGGTAGAAATGGCGACACTCTATCTGATGGAGCAGTACAGCGTGGTCAAGGTGGAGGGCGAAGCGTTGCGCGTACAGTTCCCCAAAGACCGCGAGACCAGGCAGGCGGGGCGCGTGGTGCGCATCCCGCTGGCCAAGATCGAACAAGTCATGGTCCTGGGTGATATTACCCTCACCACGCCGGCGCTACAGACTCTGCTGGAGATGGGCATCCCGGTGCATTACCTCTCGGCGTATGGCAAATCGTATGGCACCCTGACCGCGAATCCCGGCAAAAACAGCGGCCTGCGCATGGCGCAGTGTGCGTTGCGGGCCGACCCGGCGCGCCAGTTTGCGGCGGCGCGCCAATGCGTGGCGGGCAAGTTGGTGAACATGCGCACGCTGCTGTTACGCTACGCCCGCACGCGCACGGATGGCGATCACAGCGCGCTCGAAGCGGCGGCGGAGCAAGTACGACGCTGCCTGCATCAATTGAAGCGCCTGCCCGCGCCGACTGTGGTTGACCCCGCTGACCGTATGCACGGTCTGGGACCGCTGTTGGGGCTGGAGGGCAGCGCTAGCAGCGCCTACTACGGCGCGTTGGGCGCAATGCTGCGCGGTGAGTGGTCCTTCGACGGACGGGTGAAGCGTCCGCCGACCGACCCGGTCAACGCCTTGCTCTCGTTTGGCTACACCATCCTGACTAAGCAGGTCGTATCGCTGGCCTGGGCGGTCGGCCTCGATCCGGGCATCGGGGTGCTGCATCAGCCCGGGTTTGGCAAACCGGCGCTGGCGCTCGATCTGGTCGAGCAGTTTCGTCCGCTGGTCGTCGACTCGGTCGTGATCACACTGCTGAACACGGGACAGCTCAAGCCGGGCGACTTCCGGCGCGAGATGGGCGGCTGCTGGCTGCACGACGATGCGCGCAAGCTCTTCCTAACCAAGCTGGAGACGAGGCTTGAAGAGAAGGTGCAGCACCCAATCTTCAACTACCGGGTGACCTATCGGCGCTGTATCGAGCTGCAGGCGCGCCTGTTCGCCAAATATGCCATGGGCGAAATCGACGCCTATGAGTCGTTTAAGGTGCGTTAGGAGACGCCTATGGCTGAGGGAACAACACTCTACGTGATCGCCTACGATATCCCGGCTGACAAGCGGCGCAGCAAAGTTCACCGCGTCTTGTCGGGTTACGGGCAGTGGACCCAGTACTCGCTGTTTGAGTGCTGGCTGACGCGGCGGCAATATATCGAGCTGCGGGCCAAACTGGCCAAACACCTGGATGCGCGGGTGGACAGTGTGCGCTTCTACCCGCTCTGTGCAGCGTGCCAGCGCGCAGTACTGACAGTAGGGAGTACACGACCGGACGACCCGGTCACGGTGATCATTTGAAGCGGCGTTGCGAGCGGCGAAGCATGGGGTCGAATCCCGGGAGTCGCTCGCAAACACGTCATTGAGCGGCAGTATGCGGCGAAAGGTGTGGTATAATGGATGCAACAGCAGCAATGATCGGGAGGAACATGGCAGGTGGAGCGAGGCGCTCGCAACTGGGCGGTTTTCCCGCATACCAATAGCCTCCAAACAAATGGCCTTCGCGGAGGAAACTATCCCCATCGGGGATTGAAACGTCGCAAATCAATCTCGTAGTCGCCATATCGCACAACCTTCGCGGAGGAAACTATCCCCATCGGGGATTGAAACGAGCACGTATCTTTGCGCGATTCTGCGCTTTGATCCTTCGCGGAGGAAACTATCCCCATCGGGGATTGAAACAGCGTAGATAATGGCACCGAATACCACAATGGCCACGAGCTTCGC
>JAKSDJ010000674.1 GCA_022360155.1 Chloroflexales bacterium
TGACGCCGTCTATGACCCAGTATTCGATATTCGGATAATCCTGAGTCAACACGCTCTCAACCGTTTCGCGAATGTAGCGGCCCTGGTTGAAGGACGGCGTGACGATGCTGACCAGCGGTAATGCGGGATCGTTGATCACGACCGACGGCAGATCAGCCGGTGTTGGGTAAGCATCCCAGGCAGGGTGATAAGTGACCATCATTCGTGCTGCCACTCAGAACAGGCTAGCATATGCAACCTTGGAAAAAACCTGGAGTTTGCCGCCGACCGTTGCATCTAGGACTTCGCGACCATCGAGGGCAAACGCCTCGCGCGCTAGACGATAGGCCATTTCCGAGCGTTCCAGATCGGGCAGTTGCCAGCGAAAGCCGCGCCCGAAGTAGTTCCCGGCAAAGTGATTGGGGTCGTCGCCTTGCGAGACGACAACCGCGTTGGGCGTTCCCGTGCTTGCAAAGTTGTGATCGACACCGATCAGAATGACTTGGCGAAAGCCCATGAAATAGGCAAGTTGCAGCGCAACATAAGTGACAGTCGCACCTTCCCACACGATCCGCGCCGGATCGGTCGAAAAACCAAGCATTTTGCCATAGCTGCGCATGAAGATCATACGCGAGTCGAAGGCAATATTGCCCTGCGCGTCCCACGAGATAAACTTGGGCATGGGCAGAGCCGCAATTTCGGCGGCGCATTGCGCGATTACCAGCCGGTTGATCGAGACAAGGTACGTCGTGTGAAAGCCAAGCGTCGGAAACAGGAGATAGATCCGGTTCAAGCCAAAGGTGTATTCATCGCGCAGCGGGCTCAAGTCCATCTGCTTCAGGCTTGGCCCGTTGCCAATGATGAAGCAGCGTTCGCCCTTGTGCCGATCACGCAGGGCACACAACCGCCGCGCGCTCTGCCATCCTTCAGCGCTGCGATGCCATTCTAGCCCGCTGGTCAGCATCCAGTAGGCATAGCTCCAGGCGTCCCACACCGGTGTTGGCGTCAGTTGTTTGAGAGTTTGTTTGAGCAACGTCATTCGGTACTCAACCGGGCAGTCGCACCGCCGTCAACGACCAGCGCCTGCCCGGTCATAAACGAGGAGCGATCACTATCAGCCAGGAAGAGGATCGTCTGGCCAATTTCGGTTGGCTGCCCAATCCGGCCCATCACCGTGCGCTTGCTCAGCGCCTGCATCAGTGCGGGCAGATCGGCGCCCTCGACATGGCCACGGGACAGACCCGCATGCAACATGGGCGTATCTACAGCGCCAGGCAACACCGCGTTGACCCGGATATTGTCTGGGGCCAACTCGATGGCCAACGCGCGCGTCAAGGCCAGCAGTGCGCCTTTGCTGGCTGCATAGGCGGCAATATTGGCAGAAGTCGCAACCGCGTGAACCGAACTCACATTGACGATTGCGCCGCCTTGCTTATGCATAAGCTCGTAGACATGGCGGATTGCCAGGTAGACCGAGCGCAGATTCGAGGCCATAACCGCGTCCCACTCGTCGGGAGTAGTCTCCACCAGCGGCTTGCAAACCTGAATCGCAGCATTATTGACCAGGGCATCGATCCGCCCTGTGCTGGCCGCAACTTCGACAAAGATCGACTGTGACGCCGCAATATCGGCAATATCAGCGCAGATAAAGTGATGTACACCGGGAAGATCTTTCGACGAGTATCGATCTACACCAACAACATGCCAACCTGCCTCGGCAAAAACTCGCGCTGTGGCGCTGCCGATTCCGCCGCCAACCCCAGTAATCAGGGCAACCCGTTTCATCGTGCTTTTTCCTCCAATACTGCCAGAAGATTGTGAATTGTGCTGAGATGCACCCGCTCCCAGGCGGCAGGGCTGCTATTCGAGTTATGCGGCGCCATGAGCACGTTGCTCATCGACCGCAACGGACTATCGAGCGGCAACGGCTCGTTCTCGAAGACATCGAGCGCCGCCCCGACGATCTGTTCCGCTTCCAGCGCGCGAATAAGCGCCGGCTCATCGATAATCGGCCCGCGTGCGGTGTTGATGACCACAGCATTTGGCTTCATCAGCGCAAATTCACGCTCGTCCATCAAGTGAAAGCTGGTCGGATTGAGATCGCAGTTGAGGCTGACGAAATCCGCCTGACGCAGCAACTCGTCCTTGGTTGTTACTTCAAGCCCAGTCGCCTCTACAAAATTCGCCGGGAGATCGATCCAATCATGGCCCAGCACACGCATCCCAAAGGCCGTTGCGCGCCGTACTACCGCTTTGCCGACGTTCCCTACCCCGATAACGCCCAGAACGCTTTCGTTCAGCGCGACGCCCGGCATTTTGTACCAGCGACCTTGATGCATATCGCGGTCCATCCACGGCAGCTTGCGCGCAAAGCTGAGAATGTAGCCCATTACCGAGTCGGCCACTGGTTCACTAAAAGCGTTTGGCGTGTTACACACAGCAATCCCTAGACGCTGACAGGCCACTTGGTCAATCGAGTCGATTCCGGTTCCCCATTTGGACAGCACCTTGAGCTGGGGCGCTGCCTTGAGCACACGCTCGGTGAAGCGGTCATCGCCGCAGATCACCCCATCAACGTCACCGACCCATTGCAACAACTCTTCTTCTTCCATTCGCTCACGGACGGGCGGAACCAGCAAGGTGATTTGCCGCTCGGTAAAAAGCGGGGCAAAGCGGTCGATGACCGGCTGCATATAGGGAGCAGTGACCAATACAACCCATTTCATACTTATGTCAACTTTCCTTCTGATCGCTGCAAATAGAGAAATTCAGCAACGCGAAAATCCAGTTCTTCGTCGATATCCCAGGCTTCGATCCGGTCGATCTCGTAGAGCAGTGGGCGCTCACCAATCCGGTTAAAGTTAAGCATTCAACGCCAGAGTCTTTTGCGCGCTATTTCTAAACGAAACTGCCGGCTGAGGCCCACAAATTGTCGTTTCTCTTCTGCCGTCCAGAAATCAAGGCCGGCTAACGCCAAGGGAAGGAGCGCTAGCAGCCCAACCCCAATACCGAGATTAATGAGTGGGTGAAACTGCATCAATGCTTGACCGGCGACAATTAATCCTAGCAGCGCTAGCCCTATTTTACCAAGCCGCTGATATTCATAGGCAAACGGTTTGAACCGTTGAGCGCGCCAGAACATAAAACCGGCCAGTATGGCATAGCCTAGCGCAGTATTCAATGCCGCTGCCATAACGCCCCAGTGCGGAATCAAGAGTAAGTTTAGTCCAATGTTAGCCGCTGCCGCTGTTGTTGTAACCAGCGCAACAGAGCGAGTTTTTCCTGCGATCAGCGCGAGGGTGTTCATCGGCAGGTAATACAAGCCCATTGCCAGGTATCCCAGAACCACCCAAGGCGCAATAGTGCGAGCATCGTGATAAGCCGGCGGCAGCGCCAGCACAATCACGTCGCCGGCGAGAAGCACTAAGGCCAAGCCAATTGTGGCGATTGCCAATACGTAATAGGTTGTCACCCGAGGCAGCATCTGCCATTCACGTACATCAGTCGCTGCCCGGCTAAACATCGGGATCAGCGCGTTATTGAGCGATGTATTGACCATCTGGTAAAGTAGACCAAATTGATATCCCAACGAGTATACACCCAACTGCCCCAAATCGACATAGCGCTCCAAGATGGCCCGATCAGAGACGCCGAGCGCCCAGTGGGCGAGAAAGTGCGGGATGAGCGGAATGCCATAGACCAAAGCTGGACGCAACTGGCCCCAATAAAAACTGGGGCGTATCTCTCTAACAAGCACAGCAGCGGCAACCAATGCCATCAACAAGGCTGAACCAAACTGCGCACGAACCATTCCTAGCGCACCCTGCTGCTGAATAACCACCAGCCAGATGATCAGGCCGGTCGTTATTGCAAAGGTAAGCAGGCTGAAGCTCACATAACGACCGGCCTGCTCGCGCGCCCGAAAGAGGTTTGGCGGCAAGAGTGCGAACGCCGCATTGAAGAATGTTGTCCAGAGTACAAGCCGAATGTAGGGATCGAAAGGGATCTGACGGAACAGCATCGCAAAGAGCGGCTCGCCAAACTGGACGAGCAGCAGTGTCGCCAAGCCGGAAACAATGATCAAGAACATCCACACAGCGCCATAAAAACGCCGCCGTTGTATGTCATCTGGCAAGATGTGGTAGAAGCGCAGAATTGTTCCGGCCATGCCAAAGGTGAGCAGCACAGAGAGCACCATGCCGATCATGGCAGTTACAGCAATAATCCCATAGTCATCCGGTGAGAGGAAACGAGTGTAGAGCGGCAGCAAGAGGAAAGCTGCTCCTCGAGTGATCAGGTCGCCGACGACATAGACTGCAGAGAGCCGAGCTAGTTTCTTAACCGTCGCCAGCATAGCGTTTGTTGCGTGCTCACGTTCACCTGGTGAGAGGCAAAACAACAAAGCGAAAACATTGCAACTTGGAGTTATCTCAGGCGACCGTTTGGCGATTCTAAATCACGGTCATCGTAATGGCATGCAATACGGCAAGATTCGCTTTGTGGCTTCATCAATAAATGCGGTCAGCTTGACAAAGCAAGCTGACCGCTGTGGCGGGGAGGGTGGGATTCGAACCCA
>JAKSDJ010000893.1 GCA_022360155.1 Chloroflexales bacterium
CTGAGGAATGCATCCGCCTCGGCCAAATCAGGCGGCGCAGAGCGCAATGATAGCACCTTCCAACCGTCGAAATTCACAAAGTGGATCGCTTGCACCACGGTCTGCTCACGACCATTGAGCATCATGATCACTTCCACCGTGCCCTTGGGGTAGGCGTTATCCAGAACGACATCAATTTCGCTTTTTGCAACTTGACGGCCCTTGTTCGCGGCGCCGAGATGTGTGGTGCGATTCCGCCATGCGCCGCGCCGTTCATTCCTCCGCAGGGGCTAAAGCCCCGCGACATCCTGAAAGGATCAATTGGTGAAGAAGCGCGGAAACGAGGAGGCGCAGAGGCGACGAGGTTGCGCCCCTCAGACCCGCGAGATGACAGATATTGACGAGGTGTGATCCTACATAACAAGCGCCAGCCAAAGCCTGCCAGTCCCCCCTGCTCCCCGCGTGGGAGCAGGGGGTTAGGGGGAAGAAGGGGCGAATCGGCCAGCGGGTAGGTGTGATCCTCTACCGCGCGCCCGTGGGCGAGAAGAGGATTTCGACTGTAAATGGTTGTTATACGACGTATCGGAGCGCTACGCGCAACACCCCGATACGCCTTGCAGCATCAATATCACATCTGCTTCCAATCCCCAGCCTGCTCGAAGGCATACGCCGCGCGATAGATCGTCGCTTCGTCGAAATGCTTACCGACCAGCATCAACCCGATCGGCAGCTCGTCCACCATCCCGCAGGGCAAGGTCATAGCCGGGTGATGGGTAATGTCGAACGGACATGTATTGCCGATCATCTCTAAGGCGCGCTGCACATATTCCTCACGGCTCACGTCGGGCTGGGGCAGCGGGGTGGCCTTCATCGGCAAGGTCGGCATCAGCAGCAGGTCGTAGCGAGCAAGCGCTTGGTCATAGGCGGCGATCAAGCGGCGCGTAATATTCATCGCCTTGCCATAATAACGGCTGCCATGATGCTTCTTGATGTACATGCCCAGCAGGGTGAACAGCTTGGTGGTTTCTGATAGCTCATTGGCGCGCAGTTGCCAGCCGTGCAGCTTGTCCATCATGCTGGTGACATACAAATCGGGGCGACTCAGGCCATACCCATCGCCGAACATCATGGTTTGCGTGATTCCCTCTGCGCCGATCGGCGTCCAGAGCGCGGGGCCAAGCAGATGTTCGGGTATCGAGACCTCTTCGACTGTGGCCCCCAACTTTGCGAACAGCTCGGCGCCCTGTCTCACCTTGGCATCCGATTCAGCTTCTGACTCGGGGCGCGCGAACCCTTCTTGCAAGACGCCGATCCGCATATTCCCGACACCGCCGGTCAGTTCTTGCGCATAGCGCACCTTTGGCGGCGCGCCATATTGGCGCGGGTCATAGCCATCCGGTCCGGTGATCACCTCGAGCATGAGCGCGTTGTCGGCGACGGTTGCGGCCATGGGGCCAGTGTGATCGACATAGATTTCGATCGGCATGATGCCGGTGTACGGAACCAGGCCGTGGGTCGGTTTCATCCCATAGACGCCGCACCAGGCCGACGGGATGCGGATCGACCCGCCTTGATCGCCGCCCAACGCCATATCCGCCTCGCCGAGCGCGACGACGACGCCGCTCCCAGACGAGGAGCCGCCCGCCGAATAGCCCATCTTATGCGGATTGTGGACCGCTCCCTTCGAACCGGTGTGGCTTCCACCGGAGATGCAGTAGCTCTCGCAATGCGTTTTGCCGACGATCTCCGCGCCTGCATCCAGAAGACGTTCGACCACAGTCGCGTCGATCTCCGGTATGTAACCTTCCAAGATGGAGCAACCGTTCATCATAGGCACGCCGGCGACCATGATATTGTCTTTGACCGCGACCTTCTTGCCCTTGAGCGGACCATGGTCGGCGCCTTTGATCGAAGTCCGCACATACCAGGCGTTGCGTGGATTCTCCGTTACTGGCGGGAAGCGGCCCGGCGAGCGCGGGTATGTGACGGGCGGAAGTTCGTCGGGCATGTGATCGACCAGATTATACGCATCGATGTTAGGCTTTAGCAAGCCGAGATACGAGCGTACATCGTCATCGGTGAGCGCGAGGCCGATCGCATCTGCGGCTTCGCGGAGCTGGGCTGGGGTGGGGTATTGAACTGCCATAGTTCAGTTCCTCCTTGTGTGCTTGCAGACCGGATCGTTTCCGCTTGACGATAGTGCGCAGATACGGGAGACACTGAGACGCTGAAGAGGCTGATCGCGTCTTCGGCTCCGCGTGTCTGCGTCTCAAGGCGTCGCACCAAACGATCCAGGGTGTCAGGAACCTTGACGTTAGGGCACAATCACGCCGCGGCCCACAATCCGCCGGTTCTTGAAATCGTCGATGGCCTGATTGATGTCGTCGAGTTTATACTGCTGCGCGTGGAGCTTGACCCGGCCCTCGGCGTTCAGCTCCATCAACTCGACCAATTCCATATAGTTGCCCACCAGGCTGCCCTCGATAGCGATCTCCGAGATGATCATGTGAACGGTTGGCACCTCGATCTGGCCGCCGTAGCCGACGATGTAGTGGGTTCCGCCCTGGCGC
>JAKSDJ010000845.1 GCA_022360155.1 Chloroflexales bacterium
CAGGAAGCGCTCGAAGGCTTCGAGCAGGTGGTTGTTCACCGGGCATGGCCCTTGCCATCGTTGAACTTGCTCGACGACCCTATCGAAGGCGGAATCACCGACGAGGAACGACGGGTACGGGCCCGCCTGATCGAAGAGACGCTGGCGAGCTTCAAAGTCGAGGCGCGTGTGGTGGGGGTCAATACCGGTCCAGCAGTGACCCAATTCGAGCTGCAACCGGCGGTAGGCGTCAAGGTTAGCAAAATCACGACCCTGGAACGCGACCTGGCCCTGGCCCTGGCCGCGCAATCGATCCGCATCGAGGCGCCTATCCCCGGCAAGTCAGTAGTTGGCATCGAAATCCCCAACTCGGCCATCTCGCTGGTGAGCATGCGCGAAGTCATCGACAGCGAAGAATTCGAGACCAGCAAGAGCAAACTCAAGCTGCTGCTTGGCAAGGACGTGAGCGGTATGCCGGTTGTCGCTGATATGACCCGTATGCCGCACTTGTTGGTGGCCGGTGCGACAGGCAGCGGTAAATCAGTCGCAATCAATGTCTTTCTCTGCGGCCTATTGCTCAAACACTCCCCAGATGAACTGAAGCTGATCATGGTCGACCCGAAGATGGTCGAATTGATCGTCTACAATCGGATTCCGCACCTGCTTTCGCCGGTCGTTACCGAACTCGAACGCGTCGTACCAACCCTCAAGTGGGCGACCCGCGAGATGGAGCGGCGCTACAAGGTCTTTGCGCGCCATGGTTGCCGTAATCTGGACACCTACAAGCAACTGGCGCGGAAGCGGGCCGACCTGGAGCCAATGCCCTATATCCTGATCGTGATCGACGAACTGGCCGACCTGATGATGATGGTGCCCGATGAAATCGAAACCCAGATCTGCCGCCTAGCGCAGATGGCGCGTGCGACCGGCATCCATCTGATTATCGCCACCCAGCGCCCATCGGTGGACGTGATTACGGGTCTGATCAAAGCCAACTTCCCCTCGCGCATCGCGTTTGCTGTCACCTCGCAGGTCGATAGCCGTGTGATCCTAGACACGCCGGGCGCCGAACAACTGTTAGGCCGCGGCGACATGCTCTATATGGCGCCGGATGCGGCCAAACTGGTGCGGATTCAAGGCACCTTTGTGTCCGACACAGAAGTAGAACATATCGTGTCGTTTTGGCGCAACGCTGTACCGCCTGATCAATCCGAAGACAACCGTTCGGAGACAGGGGAGCGGAACGCTCAGAATCAAGAAGCAAGACCTGTCCCTGAGCACAGCGCGGGAGCAGAACACCAATCTTCGACCCAACCCACCACTACAAGACGCGCTCCGCAGCACAACGAGGATTTTCGCCCACCCGCCGAGTTTTTAAGCACAGAGGAGCAAGATGAATTATTGCCCCAAGCACTCGACCTCGTCAAACAGCATCAGCGCGCTTCGGCCTCGCTCCTTCAGCGTCGCTTGCGAATCGGCTATAGCAAGGCCGCGCAACTGATCGATCTGTTGGAGCAGCAGGGTGTGGTCGGGCCTGCCGAAGGCGGGCGATCACGCGAGGTGTTGGAACGCTCACCGCTGGACGACGAATAACCTCGTTGCAGCAGTTGCCATTCTTTCCCGCTCAACAAATAGACCCGCGGCGACGTATAATGAACAGTTAGATAAGGTTCATGGCCACGTTCTGGTTGCCTGGGGATGCAAGAGTGCGGTCTTAGCGGGTGATACGGTTTCGTATTGCGATCAGGCCATACGACGCTACTTCACTCCGCATATTGGACAAACTGTCAAGCAGCGACCTCTGTGGGCGAACCTTGCTTGAATAGCTGTGCCGAGAAGGAGTTTTCTCATGTCTATCGAGTCATTCCATGACAACGCGCGTCGCCTGTTGAATAATATGTTGGAAGAGACACCTAAGGCGGACCGCGAGCAGTTGATCAGCGCCTATGCTGAAGCGCTCACCCAGCTTTATGCAGCCGAGACGCACCGCCTCTTGACCGAGGTGATCGAAGATGCGCGCACCCGCCTTGATGCTCGGCTTTCGCCCGACCCAATTCGCCAGACCATCGCTAGTGTACAGACGACCGTTCAAGACTTTTGGCAGGCGTTGTGGCGTGATTGAGCAGAGAATGGGGCGAGGTTCTGAGGCAGGGAGGCAAAGAGAAATCGCCGGAGCGCTGTGGTCAGGCGGGTTAAAGGCAGCCCAACCGTCTAAAGGCACTGTATTGAACGAACGCGGCACGCCCCTGACACGCCAACCGAGCAAGCGCCTACAACCCATATCTAATTTCCCAACGAGGATTTGCTTGGCGGGATTTTTGTCATGTCGCATAAGTTGTCACGTTGAGCAGATATTTTACTATTGGCGGCTTGCTTCGCTCCAGTCTCGCCCTCAGCATCGTATCGCAATGACAGGTCCAGTTAGCATACGAAAGGCGCTTTGCTGTTTGACACAATCGTGTTATGCCGTCAGAATGCTCGCAACTCTTGGCAGATGGCACGATACTGGCAAAACAATACTGATCCCTTTTCCAACTTTGAAACTAAAGAAACTTTAATCGAGATACTACGCCTGTTTAGGAAGCATTCATTGCCCCGTGTTATAGTCAGCCTAGACACCAACTTTATAGTCGTCATGCATGGCAGCCTATATCTTCTCGCTGCCATTTGTGCTGGAGGAGATAATCGTGCTCATTGCTCGCGCACCAGTACGCATCAGTTTTGGTGGTGGCGGTACCGATTTGGCGGCTTACTACGACCGCTATGGCGGTATGGTTGTCAGCGCTTCGATCAATAAATATATCTACGGCATTGTCACCAAAAACTTCGATACAACCTTCCAGATTATCTCCGCAGACTACCAAACGATATTGAATGTGCCAACGGATGGTCAGTCGGCTAGCATCAGCAACAACGAGATGCGTTTGGCGCAGGCTGTCTACGAATACTTCCAGTTGAATCTGCCGGTCAACGTGTTCATTGCGTCCGAGGTGCCGCCGGGAACAGGTCTGGGCTCATCGGGAACAACATGCGCCTTGCTCTGTTCGGTCTTCAGCGCGCTCAGCGGGCGCAGCATGACCAAGCATCAGATTGCCGAAAGCGCCTATGAGATCGAGACGCAACGGCTTGAAGCGCCGGTTGGCAAGCAAGATCAGTATGCGGCGGCTTTTGGCGGACTGAATTGTATCGAGTTTCATGAGGATGGCGTTACGGTAACGCCTCTTGCCCTGAACGCCTCGACGGTGCGACGCCTCGAGCGACGCTTGATGCTCTTTTTTACCGGCTCGACACGCCAGGCCCGCAAGATCCTGCATGAACAGCGCCAAGCCAGCGAGCAGTCCAGCGGGCGCACCGTTGAGGCTTTACATCGGATCAAGGATCTTGGCTGGCAGATCAAGGCCGCGATTGAAGAAGGGCGGCTCGACGACTTTGGCGCTATGCTCGACGAAAGTTGGCAGTACAAGAAATCGCTCGCCCAGGGTGTCACCAATGCGTTGATTGACACTGCGTATAGCACTGCTCGTGAGCAGGGCGCGATTGGCGGTAAGATTACGGGAGCTGGCGGCGGTGGATTTCTGATGTTGTACTGTCCCGAGGATCGCCAGGAAGCGGTACGTGGCGCCCTAAGCGAACTGGGCTTACAGCAGATTCGATGCGCCTTCGAGTTCGAAGGTGCGCGGGTGCTCTTGCATACCACGCTGCTGAGTTCGCCACTCGACTGGCAGGCCTAAATCGTACTACACATTAGCTAGTACTGGTTCCAGGGCGGTGGCAGATCATTAACAATGCTTCTGTCGCCGCGCAGAGTGGCGCTACCTCGACCAGTCCACACGACAAAAAACAAGTCTTTGGCGGGGCAAAGCTCCGCTAAACTTCTTATCGCAAAACTTATACTTTGAGCATGATACTATCCCGTAGGAGCGGGGTACAGGGGGCATTGGCCTCTGAAGCATTGTTCTGGCGACGTGTGGCGACTCGCCGTCACACGTTATAGGAATTGGGTGACCATTGTTCCATAATTGCATATCTGTTGAGGCAGTGGGGTGTGGCGCTCAAGCTACGTTGTACGCCACACCAGTGAGCAAGGTACGATACGCCACAGCCGGTCCGCCTGACACTCGCATCGATGCGAATAGGAAATCCGCGACGAGTGACGGGCATTTTATATCTAGTGTGTGCATGCAACCAAGGAGAGAAGAGGTATGCGGAGCGTCTTTCTTGACCGGGACGGTGTGATCAACGAAAACTCAAACGATCATGTCAAGAGTTGGGAAGAATTTACCTTTCTGCCTGGGTCGCTTTTAGCACTACGTTGGTTGCGAATGGCTGGATTTCGCGTTTTTGTGGTGACCAACCAGGCAATCATTGGCCGTGGGTTGGTCTCATCCCAAACAATTGAAGACATTCATCATCGCATGCGGACACAGATCGAGCTTTATGGCGGCAGCATCGCAGCAGTTCGTTACTGTCCACACGATCACCACGACTCGTGTGCGTGCCGCAAACCCCAACCAGGGATGCTCATCGATCTGATGCAGGAGTGGCAAATCAATCCGGTACGCAGCTATATGGTCGGCGACGCATTGACTGATATCGCCGCTGGGCATGCCATCGGTTGTCCGGCGGTCTTGGTGCAAACCGGACGTGGCGCAGAGCAAGCCGAGTTGCCCGAACTCGAGGCCCATCGACCTGAGCATATCGCGATGAACCTGCTCGATGCCGTACGCTGGATCTTTTGTCGGGAAGGCTTGACCGTACCACGTATCGAGTACGACATGTTTGCGCATAAACCGTTGTCGTTAAACCAACCCGCCGCCGCAAACTTGGGAATATAACGCGTATTCCCACAGAACAGATTCTTATAGGTTGTCATGGTTCAATCCAGTCAATTGAGGTTCTGGCGCTTCTAATCTGCTATTGGCTCAGTATGAAGCGCTGCTGAAATGTTGATCATTGCTGCAAAACAGCTATCGTCGTATCTCTTTGACATTGTCGTAGTGGGTGTACTGTGCGAAATGCTATGCGAGGCCGCACACATTTCTCCACGGACTTTCGCGACACATATTGAAATCACGCTGCTGAGACAAAACCTGGCACACCCAGGCGTCCGGTATGTAAGAACGGTACAGCAATGTTAACTTGGCAAGAAATCTGGCTTTATATCCGCCTCGTCCTGCGTTGGTGGTGGGTATTAATATTAGCAATGGCCATTGCCGGCAGTACAGCTTTTTTCCTGGCCATACAACAGCCTCAGCTCTATAGCACGAGAGTCTCGATCATGGTCGGGGACAGCTTTAGCGCGCTTTCACCGGACGAATTCTCGTTTGGGGTCAGCAACACGCTTGCCCGCTTTTATGGTGAATTGGCCAGGCGAGAACTTATCCTCCAGCCTGTTACTGAGCAGTTGCAACTCCCTTTTCCCTGGCATATATTGAATACGAATATGATATATACCAATGTCAATTCGCAGGCGAACTTGCTAGAGATTTGGGTGACAGATACAAACCCTGAACGGGCGGCGGCTATCGCCAATACAATCGCCGCTGAGCTAATTCGTTTCAGCCCCAACTCGCCCGAGAAGATTGCTGAACAGCGAACGGTCCTTGCAGAACAGATCAAGGTGACGAAAGCTAGCTTTGATAGTGTTGAGCAACGCATCAAGGAATTGAAAGATCGCCAGGCGCAGTTAGTCTCGGCTGTCGATTTGCGCACCGTTGAGTCACAGATTTCGGAACTTGAGAAAGTGCGCGACCGCTACCAGACAACCTATAACCAGCAGCTTACCTTGCTCAACAGTAGCATGGTCAATAGCCTGTCGATTTTCGAACCAGCCAATGTTCCTGTGCTCCCGTTGCCTTCGAAAAAACCCTTGATTATTGCGCTGGCTGCTGCCGGCGGGTTGCTGTTAGCAATCATCGCCATCTTGTTGCTGGATCGCATCGACGAGCGCTGGCGAACGAGCCGCGATCTCCGTGAGCGATACGGTCTTGCAACCCTGGGAACGGTTACTGGCATAACACCCATTCGAGGAACAGCGAATCGTGAACAGGCCGCACAACGGGAACATGCCATGCGCGAGGCGCATACACACATTCTGCTCGCAGCTATGGAGTATGGTACGCGCACTATTATGGTAAGCAGCCCGGAGCCAAGCGAGATACGCAGCGCCTTTGTCGTCGATCTGGCCGACCTCTTTACCCGATCTGGGTATCGTGTTCTCTTGATCGACTCAGACACCGAAACTCATCACTTAGCGGAACTGATCGGCCAAGCCGAAACGTCATCGAACCAGATCGTGCTACGCGATGGTGACGCGAAATTATGGCCCTATCTACAGCAAACAACGATAGAAAATGTGATGTTGCTGGAGCGGCAGATCGGACCAAACGGCAATTCGGTCGTGCCGTCGCTTCCCTGGCCCAACCTGGTTCGCGCCCTCGAACGGACGGCTGATGTGATCATTTTCAATGGGCCGTCGGCGTTGAGTAGCGCCGACGCAGCGCTGCTTGCCCCCTTGGTTGATGGCGTTGTCTTAACCCTCGATCCAACGCGTGACCTGCGTGCGGCGATCAATGAAAGCTACGCACGCCTCTTGCGCCAACGCGGAGTCAATATGTTGGGTGCAGTGGTTCTGCAGGAAAGCAGCAACACGAATAGCTCCAACCACAAACGGCGGATGGTCACAGGACGCGCATCGACACCGGGCCAGCAAGGTGTTAACAGCGGTAATACGAACGACAAACACGATGTTGTTGGGTCAACATCCCCAAGCGCTGTCGATCTTGATTCGGAAGAGGCTATGGGAACGGCATATGCTCAAGAAGAAACAGAAACAACAGACACGCCGACATCGGCAAATGACCTAACCACGACTGCACCAACCCAGCGCAAGCGGAGAAAAACCATCATGACTCCGGCGCAGAAGCGCGAGCGCCGCATGAACAGGGCCTAATTATAACCTGGGCGCTACACATGACAGGAGTGCAAGTATCGTGCTGAATCAACTCAATACCTACCTCTCGCGGCAGTCTCAGTCACTGCCGCATTACATTTGGGAACACGCTGTCCAGTTCGTCTGTGGATGGGCGCCGACCATTGGCGGTATCGTACTGCGCGCGCTCGCATATCGAAGCATCCTGCATATGAGTGGGCTGGCCGCTATCGAAGACGGCGTGCGGATTCGCTTTGCCTCAAACGTATATCTGGACAAGGGCGCGTATCTCGATCATGGTGTATATTTGCACGCCTGCCCAGGCGGAATCCGCATCGGTGCGGAGAGTATGGTCATGAAAAATGCCATCCTCCACGTCTACAATTTTCGCAATTTGCCCCACGCCGGTATTACTATTGGCGCACGATCCTTGATCGGTGAAAGTTGTATCTTGCGCGGTCAGGGCGGTATAACGATTGGCAACGATGTGTACCTGGGGACATTAGTACAGGTTTTGGCGGTTAATCACGTTTTTCATGATACAACGCGCCCAATTAGCCATCAAGGCATCACTGCTGAAGGTATTCGTATTGACGATGGTACGTGGGTTGGGAGTGGCGCTATTATCCTCGACGGCATAAAGATTGGCCGCAATGCAGTGATAGGCGCTGGCGCCGTCGTCACCAAAGATGTACCAGATTACAGCATCGTTGTCGGCAATCCGGCCCGCATCGTTCGCAACCTCCAAGAAGAACCGCTCGATCTTTCTTCTGCAAAGCATCTTATCGTCTATTGATAATGACAATCTGGCGAAAAGGGCGTCATCGAAATTTCATTTCACTATGTCACTATGGTTTCAGCAAGATTGAGGATTTGCGGTTTACGATGATTATTCGTTCAACTGTAATCCTCAGCTCTATTCTGGGCAAGGCCGCAGGATTATAAAACATACTTTGCGAGTAAGGAGCCATCCAATGACCACGCTCTCTATCGTCATACCCGCTTATAACGAAGAGGATGGGATCGCCGATATTGTCGATCGGGTACTTGCCATTAAGCCTGCTCTGGCTGAAGTCGGTGTCGATGATCTGGAATGTATTATCGTTGACGATGGTTCGCGCGATCGCACTGCCGAGATTGTGCAGCGCTACGTTCCCCGAGTCACACTGATCAGCCAGAAGAACAAAGGATACGGCGGAGCGCTGAAAACAGGCTTTCGCGCGGCGCGGGGCGAGTTGCTAGCATTCTTGGATGCCGATAGCACCTATCCGCCCGAATACTTCCCCAAGCTTTGCACCGCAGCTCTCAATGGCGCCGATCTGGTGATTGGCAGCCGTATGGTAGGCACAGATAGCGAAATGCCGCTGGTCCGGCGTATTGGCAACTTTATCTTTGCCAACCTGCTCTCGTTCGTCGGCGGCATACGGATTAGCGACAGCGCCAGCGGCCAACGCGTGATTCGCCGTGAAGCATTGCCGGCCCTCTATCCCCTGCCCGACACGCTAGACTTTACTCCCGCGATGAGCACGCGCGCGCTCCACGAAGATCTGAAGATGGTCGAAGTGCCTATTCCATACAAGGAACGCTCGGGTCGCAGCAAGCTCAGCGTGGTTCACGATGGCTTACGTTTCTTCAAGAGCATTGTTTGGACGGCTCTGACCTATAACCCGGTACGGATCTTCGGCGGTATGGGAGTGTTCTTGTTGTTGCTGGCCTTACTGACGGTCGCAGCTCAATTAACGCTGAACCTGGCAGGCGGCATCGCGAGCTGGAGCTTCCCGCAGTTCTTCGGTGCGCTGGTGCTAGCGGTCGCCGGGATCACGCTCTATTCGACCGGAACCTCGTTCAGTTATATCGTCAAACTCTTCCACAAACGACCAATTCGCCAGGGACTGATCGGGCGACGCGGCAATGGTCGCCGGATCGAGCGCCATTACTGGTGGCTCGGCTTCCTCTCCATTCTGGCGGGCTTTGGCATCTACATCGCTGCCGCGCTCTTCAACCTGACCGATCCGGCCTTGCAGCACTCATGGTTTGCTCCGGTTGTGAGCGCACTGATGGTGCTCACCGGCGTCCAACTGGTTAGCGCCTGGGGGTTGGCCCGCATGCTGGCCGAGTTGAGCATTCGCGACAATCAAGCCACGCTCGATCTCCTCGGCGAGGCCGCAACCACGAACCCCGGCGGGGCAACAACATCCGACGATTCCACATCGTACGCGGTTGCCTGAGTGTAACTATATCTGCTTCGATGCCAGTGGATTATCTGGCCCAACTGAACCAACAACGTATGTCTGATGTGTGCTGTGGGAGCAGGGATTGCGAGAGCGCAGCTCCCCAGTCACGATGCAGCTAATCGCCAAAGACGCGAAAACCTCGATGCAGCTAATCGCCAAAGACGCGAAAACCTCGAAATGCCTCATTTGCAAGCCGGACTCTTTCGCGCCTTTGGCGTTTCTCTTGTCTGATAATAGGTTTTGATCGCAGTTGGCGATTTCAACTTTAGGGTGACTGCCAAAACTGACGATGAAACACGCGATCCAACGCCAGAAGCTTTCACGGCGACGGTTTTTACAACTCATCGGTGCAACGGGGGCAATCGGACTAACTGGCGGAGCGATCGGCTATGGAGTGGAGCATGCGCATATGGCGGCTCCCTTTCCCAATGCCAGCGGGCGGGTTGTCTTGCCTGCCGATGCACGCCCAGAACCTGGAGCGCCGCTGCTGCTGGTCATCAATCACCGTATTCGCGATTCGTTTGGCTTCTACCTGGGCGAAATCCTGCGTGCGGAAGGACTGAATGCCTTTCGTACCGCACGGCTCGACACACTCGATCAAGCCACACTCGATCATTTCTCTGCGGTGATACTGAGCGCTGGCCTACTCGAAGCCAGCGACGTTGAGTTGCTGGAAGACTATGTGCGTCGGGGCGGCAATCTGATCGCAATGCGTCCTGATCCGCGTTTGGGACCGCTGCTTGGAGTGCAGTTCTTGGGCAGTACAACGACAAACGGCTACCTAGGAACAATTCCCGATCACCCGGTCAGCCAGGGAATTGCCTCGCAAACTCTCCAGTTCCATGGCCCCGCCGATCACGTGCGCCTGCTTAATGCCGAGGTCATCGCCCAACTTTACAGCGACGCTTCTACGGAGACAGCCTTCCCGCTCATAACGATCAATCGGGTTGCGAAAGGGCGCGCAGCAGCCTGGACCTTCGACTTGGCGCGCAGCATTGCGCTAACTCGGCAAGGCAACCCGGCGTGGGCCGATCAGGATCGCGACAATATTGAGGGTGTACGTACGACCGACTTGTTTACAGGCTGGATCGATTTGGAGCGGATCGTGATCCCCCAAGCCGATGAGCAGCAGCGCTTGTTTACCAACTTGCTCCACGATCTCTCGATCGAACACAGCCCACTACCCCGACTCTGGTATTTCCCTGGCCCAGCGCATACTGTCCTGGTGGCGACCGGTGACGCGCATGGGAGTGAAGCTTCGTTTATTGAAGACGCACTCAGCCGGGTCGAGCAATATGGCGGGCACATGTCGATCTATTACACACCGCGGCCCATCAGCGTCCCGCGCCGTATACTGCGCAAAATGCAGTGGCAAGCCGCCAATATGCCTCTTATTGGCAGCTTGTTTGCCTCAAGCTGGGCTTTGCCAACACCAAAAGACATCGCCGGCTGGCGTGCGCGCGGCCACGAATTCGGCATGCATCCCTATATCGAAGCGGGGCTCGCAGAAGGCTACAATAGCTACTGGAACGATTTTGTGAAGCTGGGCTATGGCCCTGTGCCGCCCACTGTGCGGACTCATCGGATTCTCTGGAGCGGCTGGGTCGAAAATGCGCGTGTGCAAGCTCAATATGGCATTCGTATGAACCTCGATCACTACCATGTCGGCGAGACTGTGCGCAAAGCCAACGCTGAATGGACCTATGGCTACCTCACCGGCAGTGGTCTGCCGATGCAGTTTGCAGACGAGCACGGTAACCTCTTGCGCGTCTATCAGCAGCATACCCATCTAGTCGATGAACACCTGATGAACGTCTTTGACACCGGACAGGACGTAGGCTTGAGCGGTGAACAGGCGCTTGCGGTAACTACGCCGGTGATTGCTGACAGCCTGCGCCGCTACCCGGCAGCGTTGGGGTTACAATGTCATATTGATCCGTTCACTTTCGGCGATCAGCGTGCAGAAGAAGTTGGGCGCTGGTTCAAAGGCGTACTCGACTATGTAGCGAGCTACTCGGTTCCAATCCTGTCGGCTGAGCAGTGGCTGGCTTTTACTGAGGTGCGAGCAGCGACCAACATTGAACGACTGGCGTGGAATCGTAGCCAGGGCCGGCTGTCATTTGAACTGGCGGGGCAAGCTGATACGAGCTTACCGATGGAAATTATGGTTCCGCTGCAACACGGCGTACAGAGCCTGCGTCAGATCCAGGTAGACGGCACAGACGTTGCGCATGAAGAGCGCTCGGTTGGGGGTGTACGCTTTGCGACGGTTCAGATTACTACGGGCAATCATGCCATCCAGAGCTTTTATACAACCTGAGTGGATGAGTATGCTGCAACGGATCTTGTCTCCGCTTGAATAGAGAGGCTAGCCGATCGCCGGCGATTTTGGCCAAAGATGTTGTGACAGAACAACGTCAAACTGAAATATCCGACCGAACCTAGATTTGAACCTGGTATGGCGAAATGTTTATCCCGGATCTTGATTGCATTTACGTATCTTTCATAAGCAAATGCTATTCTAATTCATAGTTCGCCAAGAAGCCGAACTTCTATGATCATGAAATGGCGTACGCAGTTACGGTTTTGATGGCGAAGCGGGTTGCCGCACAATCCTCTTTGAACCGCCCAGAAAAGCTCAGCGCCGCGTACGTCGTCTGTAACCGAATCGATTAATCTCTTCAGGGCTGCACAGCCAGACACTGTTTAGGAGGAGTTGATGAGCGAGAAACAGCAACCACAGGCTGAGAAGCCAACTATTGCCCTTGAGCCGAACGAGAATGGAAAGACGATTGCACCCGGCGACAAGAAGCAGGGAATCAAACTGGTCGCCCCTGCGCGCGCCGATGAACGAGCCGGCGAAATCCGTTTCGTCGAGCTATCGCGCGAGCGGAGCCGCCGCCTCGACGTACTCGTGCTGAATCCGCCCTCGCCTGATGGTGATCTGTTCCTCCGCGACATTGCTCGGGTTGGTCGCCGTACCCGCGATGGCATTATCTGGCCACAGACGGCACTGGCACAGATTGGGGCTGTCGTCAAGGAGGCTGGCTACACTGTGGAGGTGGTTGACGCTATTGGCTTAGGGATGGATTGGAAGACATTCGAGAAATATATGTGGGAAAAGAAGCCCCGCTATATGATCATCCACGCCACGGCGCCAACATTGACCAACGATATGCGCACCACTTTTGTTGGTAAGGCAGTGGGGACGATCACGATGGCAATCGGCACCCACGTCACCCCGATGAGCCGCGAAACCCTGGAATCCTACCCGACGCTCGATATCGTTGTGCGCGGCGAACCCGAGCTGACCATCCTCGATGTGATCCAGAGCGTTGATCGCCAAGCCCAGATCGAGAATGCCAACGAGACAGTGCCCGTGGGGAACACCGAACTGACCTCACCCTGGCGCAAGCTACCCTTCCCCGACGCCTCATACCTGACGACGCGCGGGCGCTTCCTGGGAGTCTACCCGCAGGTAATAACGCGCGCACTGCGCGAGACTAAGGGTATTGCCTTCCGTAACGAACACGGCGAGGTAGTGATTAACCCTGACCGGCCTTTCATTGAGAATCTCGACTCGCTGCCAATTCCGCTGCACGATCATCTGCCCTGGAAGAAATACAAAGTGCCAATCGTCGGCGGCCCCTACACCTTCGTATTAACAAGCCGAGGCTGCCCCGCTGGCTGCCGCTACTGCATCAAGCACGTAACCTACCAGGCCAGTGTACGCCATCGTAGCCCGGAACACGTGCTCGAAGAGCTGTACCTGCTCAAGAAGATGGGCATGCACCATGTCCATTTCGAGGCCGACCTGTTCACCGTCAAGAAAGAATTCGTCTACGATTTGTGCAACACGATTATTAAGGATGGCATCAAGATCCGCTGGTCGTGCAACAGTCGCGTCGATTTTGTCGATGAAGAAGAGTTGGCGCTAATGAAGAAGGCGGGCTGCTTCATGGTCGCCTGGGGTCTGGAGAGCGGCAGCGAGTACGTCTTGAAACGAGCGCGCAAAGGAACCAACCCGGCGCGTATCCGCCAGACGATTGCGGCCAGCAACAAGGTCGGGATCATGAACTGGGGCTATTTCATCATCGGGTTGCCCGGCGAAACGGTAGAGACGATCCAGCAGACTATTGCGCTCTCGAAGAATATCCCGTTGGACATCGCGCTGTTCCACATTGCTACGCCCTATCCCGGCACGCCGTTCTATTACGAAGCCGTGGAGAATGGCTGGATCCAGATGAATCAGTGGGAAGACTACGACATGTACTCCCACACGGTCTTGAACTACCCGCACCTAAGCTCGAAAGACCTGGAATACTGGGCCAAGCGGGCAGCCCGCGAGTGGTCGCTGCGCCCCGGCCCGATGATGACCTTCCTGAAAGGCGCATCCAACCCGGATACGCTCGGCCAGCTCTGGAAGATCGGGGTCAACCACTTGAAGTGGATGGGCGGGAGCTTGACGCGAAGCGGGGCATAATTGCCGCTATTGTATCTGGTAAAGGTGTGGTCTGCACGCAGATCACACCTTTCGTTTGTGTGCAGCGGCAGACAATGGTCTCATCAATTTTGACAATCAACAGAGGTCGTCTCCGTCGTGCCGCCTTTAGGCGGTTTTACGGCAACACAACCGCCTGAAAGCGGCACGACGGATGCC
>JAKSDJ010000751.1 GCA_022360155.1 Chloroflexales bacterium
CTGTATGGCTTTTTCACTCGATGGACAGGTATTGGCGATTGCCAGCACTGCTGGCGTAACACTCTGGGATGTGCAGCGCACAGCCTTGCTGCACACCTTCGAAAAACAGCACGAGGTTCCTAATCGTATCGTCTTTGCGCCCGATGGACAGAAGCGACGGTGAAAATCCGGTGCGTGTTCGATGGGACGCTCCTCCGCACGCTGAAGCATCAGGACGTGGTGCTCAACCTTGTCATCAGTGCAGACAGCCAGCGCATTGTGATTGCCAGCGCCGAAGAGGTATATGTCACGTCCGTCCGCGATGGCTCACTTATTCACACCATCGCAGGATACCAGGGGAGTGTGGATGCGCTCGCATTTGCGCCAGACGGGGCGACGCTGGCGGCACTGGGCGACTCGCTCAAAATATGGAGCGTCGCTGATGGAACCTTGTTGCAGACGCGCGTTGAGTCGGGGAACGATGTGCATAGCTCCACTTTCGCTGTTGACCTATCCGCGCCCGCACCCGTAGCAAATTGGGCGCTCTAGGATGAAACGTCCAATGATATTGCCAGCATCCGCGGCTTGATCGACAACGATTCACGGCCGGCTGGTTCGGGTGTGGCGGACCAGCGATGGCGCGATACGGCTGTGGAAATTGTAGCCGTTCATATCGCCAATCGCTAAAAACACACGCCCGCCTCGCGAGCAGCTAGCACATGCTGCGAGACGGGCGTTGTTCGTTGTCAAGGCGGAGGCGCTTTAACAGGCGGTGGTGGGCGATACTGGACTCGAACCAGTGACCTCGTCGGTGTGAACGACGCGCTCTAACCAACTGAGCTAATCGCCCCTAGGATGTTCAGCAGTATAGCATAGACTGCGTTTCGGTGCAATATTTGTTAAGGTAAAAGGGCCTGGGAAGGCCGCCAGTACGTGTTGGTTGATAGGCCTGCACGCAGCGTCTCCACGTTGATCCGCATCTTAGGGAGGCGTGTCAGCAGGCTAGCATTACCGATATTGCAAGACTCGCTTACCGAGCGATTGCTGTCTTCCGTACATTCCCTGTTCAGTATCTGTCCTTTCTGCTAGGGATTGGCCTGCCGTATTCAGTTATAGTGCAAACGCGATGCTCTCCAGCGTAATAGCGCGCTCTGCCTGGTTGCCTCTTTCCATTCGGCGGCGTGGGATAGCGGCTCTTCGGCCAGCACAGGGGCGACGTGAGTTGGGGCGACTCAAAGAAGTCCTTGCACGAAGGTGGTGTGAATGAAAGGAAGGAAACAAAGCTATGCGACTGCTCATCCGCTGGTTCATCACCGCTATTGCACTAATGGCTGCAGTCTGGTTAGTGCCGGGCATCGAGATTCGCGACAACAATGGCTGGGTCGCAGCCCTGGTCATGGCGGCGGTGTTGGGCCTGGTTAACGCCTTCGTCAGGCCGCTGCTGACCTTGCTCTCGTGCCCGCTGGTGCTGCTGACGCTTGGCCTCTTCTTGCTACTCATCAACGCCTTCACGCTCGCACTGTCGTCATGGATTGCCGTCAACTGGTTCAACGTCGGCTTCTATGTCGATGGATTTTTTCCGAGCCTGTTCGGCTCGATCGTTGTGAGCATCGTCTCGTTCTTTCTCTCAGTCTTTTTGCCAGATGAGAACGAGCCGCATCGGGTTGCGCGAGCATGAGGGCAATGTCGCTTGGCGCTGGCTGCGGCGACGGTGAGCAACACAGTCGTGATCTGAGTACTGATTACCAACGTGATCAGCGGTTCGGTCTGTGTATACTTCGTGTCGACCTTCTTCACGTGCAATCTAATGTGCTGGTCGCGGCCATCCTCCTCGGACTTTTCGTCGGCGGGCAGCTCGATAAAACTATATCGATTACCCTGCAAAATCACTGTGGCGCCCCACCAGTGTACTTTGAGTGTAGGGGATATGAGTTAAGAGTCAGGGGTTACACTTCCTTGCACTCTAACACCTATCCCAACTCGGCCGTGAACTCCTCGCGGCAAAAGTCTACCCTTTTGGTTAGCAACGGCACACCGACGGATTGTTATGCTGTCAGATTCCCACCGTTCAAGAGTAATGATTGCTGCCGAAACTGCTAAAGGAAGCGTGATCAGCAATTGGCGTGGCGCAGGTTCTGTTTGGTACAGCTGGTGTGAAGTTGGCGGCGTTGTGCGATCAGCAAAAGGAGATCTAGCGTGTCATCTATTCAATCCGTCGATGTGCTTAGTCTGCAACCCCTTGATCGGTTTCCGCTGTGGGCGGTGTACATCCTTACAGTGATCGTGTTGCTGATAGCCGCCGAAGGCGGCTATCAACTGAGTAAGGCTGTGCAGCGCCATATGCCCGACAGGGCCGAGTCTTTGGTAGGCGCATTGAACGGCGCCACACTGGCGCTACTAGCCTTTCTGTTAGCATTTGTCACCGGCAGTGCCGTCAATAGCTTGACGGCGCGACGCCAGGCCGTGGTTACTGAAGCCAACGCTATCGGTACGACCTATTTGCGTGCCGGCTATCTGCCTGATCCCTATGCTGCAGAATCTCGCCAATTGCTAAGCGAATATGTGGATAAGCGGCTGGAGGCCCTGGATCCGACCAAGACCGTTCAGGCCATTGTGCGCTCGGAAGAGATCCACAACGAACTGTGGATGCGTGCCGAAACCGTGGCCAACGCAAGTCCCTCACCCACGACTGCGCTCTACATTGCAGCATTGAACGAGGTCATTGACCTGCATACCGACAGGATCAATGTCGAGTTAGTTGCGCGCCTGCCATCGGCCCTGATATTCCTACTCTACCTCATAGCGATTTTGTCGCTGGGGCTGGTTGGTATCTATGCCGGCTATGCGGAAAGACGAAGTCTGATTGCTCTGGTTGCCTTCGTATTGACACTGTCTGTGGTGTTCCTGCTGATCAGCGATCTGAGTCGTGGTCAGGAGGGGGTGCTCAGGGTTTCCCATCAAGCTTTGATCGATCTGCAGCGCCAGTTCAACACATCGCCATAGATGTATTGAACTGGCATCGTCATTTCAGGGCAGGAGAAACAAAACCATGAACTCAGCTTTAAGGATATTTCTATTATAAGCATGCCGTGTAGTGAGTATTACTGTCGATCTTTACCGAGAACATTAACCATATGAGGCGAGAGAGAAGCAATGAACACGTGGAAGCAATTGATCATTCTTGTGGCCAGTCTGCTGCTCGCAGGGCTACTTGTCGGGTGCGGCGACATCATTGGCGAGATCGTGCCAACCCGCGAGGCGACTGAGGTTCCCCAGGAAACACCCGGAGAGGTCGAGCCGACCGCCCCGCCGGAGCAGCCCGAGCCGACCGCCCCGCCGGAGCAGCCCGAGCCGACCGCCCCGCCGGAGCA
>JAKSDJ010000118.1 GCA_022360155.1 Chloroflexales bacterium
ATGGCGTCATGCTTAGTCACCAGACGATTATACGCCAGTGTGCCAGTATGATCCACTCGTCTTGCAGGATAAGCTGAAGCCAGCGAGTGGGAAGCGAAATCGGCTATGTGCCATCGACAGTGGTCAGAGAAGCCGGCTTCGCTTATTGTATACCTGAACCAACATGTATATGTGTGTTGTAGCATAACATAATGAGGAATGGCTATGCAAACACTTGTCGATCAGCCGCAACAAGGTATGCCGCTGGCTTGGAAGCCTCGCTTCATCCGAGCGGAACTGCGATCACTGGGCGATCAGGAGACTCTGATATGCTCCCCGTCGGGTGAGTCGTATCGTGTCCAGGCCGATGCCACCACAGTTGAAAACCTACTACGCTTATGTGATGGTAACATGACATTTGACAATATTGTTCGTCTCACGTCGGAGTCAACCGGTTTTCGTGAAATAATAGAGACCCTCATTGAAGACGGATGTATATCCATCGCAGAGCCACAACCCGATGAATATCACTGGATACGCTTCGGTGATCATGCTATACATGCACAGCGGCTCTACCACACCCGCCTTCTTATCGTAGGCGATCCCTCTCTGATTGATCTAATTCAGCAGTTCAATCTGACCAACCAATTTGCAGATGTTGATATCGTGCAGCGCACTGATCTTGAAGACGTACTTGCCCAGACAGATACTGAACTGACCGTTATGGTAGTACTCTGCGTACAGCTCGATGCGCCATTTTTAGCATGGGTCGACCAACAGTGTGAACACTACGGCATCCGTTGGACACAGTTCCACATCGAGCAGGGCAAGGGATGGTTGGGTCCAGCGGTTGTCCCTGGGCAAACCGCTAACTTCGATGATCTCATGAAACGGCGGCTCTGCGCCGCAGAATATGCGGACGTCTTCCATGCGATGGTCGCGCCGCTCAAAAATGGCGATCCCTACCTACCACCGACCACAGCATTACAATGGATGCTCACCATCTTCTTCACAGATATCGAGCGTTGGGTTTGCGATGCTCCCTGCCAGACTTTGAGCGCAGAAGTAAAGGCTGATCCGATCACATTTCAGATCGCTTCTTACCCCATTATGCCACTTGCAGAGCGCCACTTAGTGGATAATTTGCTCATTAGCGCGCCGCGCGACAATATGCTCCTTATGAACGAACGATCAGGTCTCGTACGTTCCTGGTTAAAAGCTACGCACCATCCATCGTTACCTCAACGGATCAAGACAGTTCAGACAAAGAGCGCTTACACAAATCGGATCTATCCATGGGCCAGCGATGTGGTGTGCGGAGGTAGCGTGTTTGATGATGTGGAAGCAGCGCTAAACGCGGCTATTGGTGAGGCGGTTGAGCGTTACTGCGGCAATCATATCAACATCAAGGCGCTCTTGCGCGCCTCCTATAATGACATCGTGGCTCGCGGAGAACGTGCTATCGATCCCGAAGAACTCGCCTTATTCTCAGAGATGCAATACGACACGCCCGGCTTCCCCTTTATACGCTTCACCCGTGATCTTATGGTTCGTTGGGTGCAAGGATATTCATTAACCACTGGCGAGCCGGTCTGGCTTCCAGCCAGTCTGGTGTATGTCAATTGGTATGTGGACGAGTTTGCCAGCGATGCGCCAACAAATTCGCTACCCTACGCTGGTATCGCAGCCGGACCAACTTTGGAAGCTGCGATCGTCTCGGCAATTGAGGAACTTGTTGAGCGTGACAGCACCATGATCTGGTGGCTGAATCAGCACGCCCTGCCAGCCATTCAGTTAAACCACGAGCTAGCATCTCTTTGGGAAGGTGGTCCGACGCAGCAAGGTCAGCGTGCATGGCTCATTCACCTCGACAATGAATTTGGCATCCCGGTGATGGCTGGTGTACTGGAAAATGTGCATGACCACTTGATTGCAATCGGGTTTGCCGCCCGCCCAAACCCTGTTTGGGCTGCCAAAAAAGCCTGGACAGAGGCTGCGACACTGCAAGAGAACAGTCGCGATCTCCTAAAACCGGATGGATTAATTATGAAATCAATCGAATGGCAGGAGATTCGCTCTGATGCTGTAAAACCATGGCGTGCTGATCGGAAGTATCTCGACTCATATCGATCCGACTTTCACGATGTTGACGATCTTACTGCCCAGCAGCAAGTCTTTCTCGATCCACGCGCACGGGACATGATACGACCCTGGGTCGATGTTGCACCCACCCGCAGACTCGACGACTTGCCGTGTCTTCCTGACCGCACGATTACAACCTACCAGCAGCGTATCGAAAGCCGCGGATTCGAGATATTCTACATCGACATTACTTCACCCGATGTAGCACCAAGCGGCCTCAAAGCGGTGCGCGTGATCATTCCAGGTCTGGTTCCAAACAACCCGGCCGCCTTTGCGCCGCTTGGTCGTGGTCGTGTTCAACAGGTGCCAGTCACGCTCAATTGGCGCACAACACCACGTTCTGAAGCAGAGCTGAACTATTGCCCCATTCCGCATGCATAGGCAAACACCGTAAGGGAGGAGCAGGTATCTATGAGGGCTTACGCACATCTACTAACGTTAGTAATTGTCATTGTAGTGATTGTAGCCTGTGGCGGATCTCCAGCAGCAACAGAACCGACCACCGAGTCAAGCCAGGAGAATGGAACCGTGCCAACAGCCCAGGTCATTGCAACAGAACCGACTACTGCGCCACCGACAACATCGGAGTCACCCGCCGCTGCTGCGAGTGGATCAAGCCCATTAACGGTCACTGACGCGAGCGGATTTGAGGTTACGCTTGACAGTCCGGCGCAGCGCGTCGTCTGTTTGATCGATACCTGTGTGGATATTTTGGCTGAACTGGGGATGGAGCCGGTGGCAATCTTCGACAAGTTGGCATTCCATCCCCAATTTTTTGGAGACCAAGCCGCGAACATCACGCAGATCAGCGGAGGTTTTGCCGATCCAAGTATCGAGGATATCGCTGTCCTGCAACCTGATCTCGTGGTTCAACTCCTCTTCGACCCCACGATACGCGAGACGCTCACGAACATCGCGCCGATCTATTTTCTTGATCCGAAAACCTATGAGGAATCGGTACAGGATCTCAGAAACATCGGTACTCTGACGGGACGCACGTCTGAAGCGGCACAGGCCGAAGCGTATTTTGATGAGCGCTTGGAAGCTTATAAGTCTAGCGCACCCAAGGATAAGAAGGTTCTCTTCATCGGCGGTTCACCGACTTCGCCGGATATCCAGGTTGTAGGTGATGCGACAGCATCGCTCTTTCGTGAAGTCGCGATCTATCCCTGGGAGAGTCCCGCTGATGGCGCTATTTCTCTCGAAGAGTTGTTGGCTGTCGATCCTGATGTCTTGTTCGTTACCACATTTGCATTCGGCGGGGAGTCTGGTTCGGTCCTTGATCAATTCGTGAACAACCCGATCTGGCAACAACTCACTGCGGTAGGCAACGATCAGGTATATGAAGTTGATCTTTTTGTTTGGATCGGTGGCGAAGGCACGCGGTCGTTCAATCTCATCCTTGATGAGGCCATGCCGAAGATCTATCCTGAGACCTTTCCAGAGCCATTGCCATGAGTGAGCGTGCGGCAAATTCGCCGGTGGAGCGAGCGAGCGACCAGAGGAGCACCCTGGCGCACGGCTTTACGCCGCATGGTCTCTGGTTGAAACTCACGAAACGAAATCGCGCACTCGTGCTTGCTGCCGTTTTGGTAACCGCGTTGATCGGTCTTGGGATAACAACTATACTGCTCGGAAATCCCCGCCTGTCATTCGCACAACTGCTTGAACTGTTGAGTGGCAACAGCACCGAGCGCATTCAGTTAGTCGTTTATCAGTTGCGCGTACCACGCTTTGTGTTAGCAGCGATGGCGGGTGCGTCGCTCGCACTGGCTGGCACTATTCTTCAGGATACGATGCGCAACCCGCTCGCTGGGCCAGAGTTACTGGGTGTATCCTCCGGTGCAGCGCTGGTAATGGCTGTACTCATAGTCTTGCAGATACCACTGGCGTTCTGGCTCTATCCCTGGCTTGCCCTTGGTGGTGGGCTACTCAGTGGCGCATGTGTACTCGCTGCGGCACGGCGCCAGCGCGACCCGATGCGTGTTGTTGTTATTGGTGCGGCAGTCACGGCGCTGATCAATGCCAGCATGATTGCGTTTATGGCGTTGGTCTCGGAGCTTGAACTCGGCTTGCTCTGGATGTTTTTGCTGGGTAGTCTGTCCAACCGACTATGGCAGCATACACTGCTTGTCATACCCTGGTGCATTATCGGTGTGCCCCTCGCGCTTGCTAGTGCGCGTACACTCAATCTCCTCCAGCTCGGCGAAG
>JAKSDJ010000734.1 GCA_022360155.1 Chloroflexales bacterium
GCGCTGCCCGGTGCCACGGTGTCCGCGCTGAGGAAGCGGCCAAGGTTGGGGGCATGACTCAGCGCTGGATGCCGGGCACACGCGCACCACGCCCAGTACCACGCCGGGTCGACCCCGCTGCGGTCGACCCGGCGTGGTATGCAAGCTGCATTCCAACGCCAAAACAGCGCTACGCAAGCCGCGGAGTGGAGCCTAATGTACTTGAATAAGCGCTTGCTGCAAGCGGTTGCACGCGCGTTGGCTCGTTCCCTAAAACATGGATAGCCAGAGCCACACCAAGAAAGGCACGGATGCAGCGACCCCAATCGCTATAATGATGATGGACACAATGCCGCCGATGCGGACCAGGCGCGGGTCTTGCGTCAGGAAAAACTGGAGCATACGGCGTCCTACCACTGTACCGACGATGCCATAGAGCATGAGTGCTGGAATAATGGGCCAGCGCAGATTGACGGTGAACATTACCAGCAATATCGTACCAGGCATAAGTGTTAGGCATAGTGCGAGCACCAACGCATAGAACTGATGTCTCTTCGATTCAGCCATAATGCTGTTCTCCATGTACAATTTGAAGCGCTATCCATAACTATCTGTGTCATCCTGAGCCGTTCGGCGCTGCTTGTGATGAACTCCACAGAGGGTTTCGCACCGGCTAGCACGACAACCCTGCATATCGATCAACATAGCACATCTCGTTGAAGTACTGTGGATAGGGTCTTGCGTTGCCAAGAATTCTTGCTACGTCGGTACGCGTACCAATGGGATACGACGTATGGAACTTCTATTTATGCATTTTGGACATGCTGCATGACTGCGCTCACAAATCGTGTGCTTATGCGGCAAAGCTACACACCAAGACACAGAAAAGCATTGCACATTGTGCTAGCAAGCCAGTGGCTTATTCACTTTTGACAGGATGAATTAAGATTGTTGATGGTATTCTGATACCAAACATGTACAATCTAGTCCTGTCAATCTTGTTCATCCTGTCAATACCCCGCTGACATTCTAGAATTCTGTTATTCTTAGCAATTACTGGAACTCCATAGAACCTATAATACCTTGATTGCTAGTTGACGCCCACTGGTTCTTCGGTCACGATGACGGGTGCTAAAACCAAATCGCTGACCAGGAGGAACCAATGGACGCCGATTGGATTATACCGGCTTTTGTGCTGATCGACACGCTGATGCAGCGCTTGGGGTGCCAGCGTGATGTCCGCGCTCAAGGGCCCGATTCGGCGATCATCCTGATTGCGGTCGCTGCGGCCAAGTATTTTCTGAACCATCACGAACGGGCCGGGTGTGTTCTGCGTGAAGCGCACTATCGCTCGGGTCGGATTGATATTACACGCTGCAATCGTCGGCTGCAGAAGCTCGCCGACTGGCTGGCCTTTATTGCCACCAGCTTGGGCGAAATTCTGCTGACGGGTGAAGTGTTTGTGATCGATAGTCTGCCCGTGTTGGTCTGTCGGCGGGTGCGCGCCCGTCGCTGCCGCAAAGTCCGCGATCTCCAATACTGCGGCTATTGTGCCGCCAAGAAGGAAAAGTTCTTTGGCTGGCGCTTGCCCGTGATCTGTACACCTTCGGGCGCGCCGGTCAGCTTTCAACTGCTGCCAGCCGCCTTTCACGATTGGCCCCCCGTCCACGAACTGGCAGTGATCTTGCCATCTGGCGCACGGCTGTTTGGCGACAAGGCCAACAATAGCGCAGATGACGCGGCAAGTATCTTGGCGGAGACTGGCGTGCGGCTCATACCAGTGCGGCGAGCACATATGCAACCGCACGGGTGGTTTGTCGATGAGATTGAACTGCATGACTACCGCCATACGATAGAGACCGTGAATAGTCAGTGCGAGAAAATGGGTTGAGAACGCCTGTATGCTCGCACGAATGTCGGCTTCGAGTTGCAGGTGCTGGCCTCGATCATGGCCTTGGCATGCACCAAACATGAACTAGCAATCAAGGTATAATATACATATGCGCCTATCATCGTCTATAAGAATCATGCGGTTTGCCAACATCCCGCATATGTCGAAACTGTTCATAAGCGTCGGTTCGTGCAGCATGGATTGTGATAGCGATAGTTATAACAACTCCAACCAGTGCAACTGAAGCTCCTGTGATTGCTCCAGCAACACATCCAGGTATCAATGTCCCCCCACCCCCACCGACGACACATCCAATGATAGCAGCGCCAAAGACAGCTCCTAATCCGACAGCTAGAGCTGTGATGATGGCATCCACACTCGCTTTGAAGAACGCAAGGCGAGGATTGAATTCCCAGACAAACTTACATTGGTCGTCATAGCAAACTTCGTAAAGGTACTCCGGTCCGTGTTCCGTCTCCCGGAAGAGATGGCCGTTTCCATCGGCGTAGACCTGATCAGTGCCAACAAACTTGCCGGATCGTCCTTTGACTCTCGTGTAACTCATCCCAGCAGCTAGGGATGAGTTGACATTATGCCCACTCGGGTCGGTATACGTCAGCGGATTGTTCAACGCGTAGCTCTAGCGATTGAGCGCCTGCGGGTTGTGTGGTCCCCATGGGCTACCGACCTGCTGCCGCTCCTCCGCGCTGAGTTGGAACCAGAACGGTTGCCGGTTCTCGCCGTTCAGGGTCGCGGCAAAGCCAGCCTCGTGGAACCCAACCGTCAAGGGTTTGAGCGCCACGCCGTCCA
>JAKSDJ010000300.1 GCA_022360155.1 Chloroflexales bacterium
GTCGTTAGCGCCCAGCAGACGGCTTTTCAGGCAGCGCTGAGCTCGCTGCAAACAACATACGCACCGCGCGGGTTCCAGTATGAGTTGACCGGACCCTGGCCGCCCTATAGTTTCGCCACCATAGACCTGAAGGAGACGGCCAGTGAGTCAGCCCCAGTGGAATGAGCGGGATGTCACCTTACTCGAATTGCTCGACCGCGCTCTCGACAAAGGGGTTGTCCTGTGGGGCGATCTTACGCTCTCGGTGGCCAACGTCGACCTGGTCTACGTGGGACTGCGCGTGCTCCTGACATCGGTCGAGACGGCGCACCGGGCGCACATCATCAGCACCGACCGCACGTTGTTATCGGAGTAAGCGACTCTGCCACACCTGCTTGCTGTATGCCATACATATGATTTACCTCTACGCCATCACAGATCGCACCACAGATCGCCTGCCCGCTGTATCGGGCATCGCGGACAGCCCTTTGCTGCAGATCACACACCAGGAGACAGCGGCGATCGCCAGTATTCTAACGGACAGCGATTGGGGACCGGAAGCAACGCGGGTATGGCAGCACGAACAGGTGATCGAAGCCTTGATGGAGGATCGCGCGGTGCTGCCGCTACGATTCGGCACGCTACTGGCCGATGAGGCTGCGGTTCGAGACACGCTAGCAGCGCGCTACGATGAGTTTGTTGGCAATCTGCGCTTCGTCGCCGGACGGGTCGAGGTCGGGCTACGTGTGCTGTGCGACAGCGCAAGCCCAGCGGCGCCGGGCGAAGATGGCGGGGCGGCGGACCAACAATCACGCGCCAACGATACGGATGCAGCAACAGTTTCATCATCAGTCTCGCTTCCTACGGCCAGCGACGGTCACGCTTATATGATGGCGCGACTGACCACAGAACGCGCATTGCAGCGCCAGAGGCAACGCGCGACAGCCCTAGCCGACTCGATCCACGCTCCGCTGGCCCAACTGGCGGTTGCCTATACGAGTCGCACACTCGCCACCCAACGCTTGATCCTTGCCGCCGCCTACCTGGTCGAACGCGAGCAGCTTGACCGATTCCGGCAGGCTATCGCGGAACTCAGCGCGGCGCACCCCGACCTGCGTTTTCTCGGCACCGGCCCCTGGCCAGCCTATCACTTTGTGATGCAGTCGAACCGGAAACAGGAGTACGATGCAAGCTTCTCATGAACTGCCTGAACAGGCCCGAACCAAAGTCCTTTACACCCAAGGCGACTTGGATGACTTTGCAAGTGAACTCGAACAGGTCAGCAACGGGCTGCCCCAGCGGATCAATGCTAATCCCGAGGATGTCGAACGGGGCTTATCTCAACTGGTTTTGACCTTGATCGAATTACTCCGCCAGCTTATGGAGCGCCAGGCGTTGCGACGCATCGAGGCCGGTTCACTCAGCGACGACGAGATCGAACAGTTAGGTCAGACCTTCTTGAAGCTCGAAGAAAAGATGCAGCAACTCAAACAGACGTTTGACCTGACCGACGAGGATCTCAATATCAACCTGGGGCCGCTGGGCAACCTGCTCTAGGAACGTTAGGCCGATTCAGATTGAGCTATTTCCACTCGATAAGAGCTTTGAGCAATACGCCTCGCACCAAACCGAGTTCGCAGTCCTGAAGCAAAGGTCAGACTGAACGCTCAGGTCCGCTGAAATGCACTGGCGCAATTAGCTACAGCCGACTTCCGCTCTAAACCCGCACTTGAGCACAAGGCGCAGAAGCATCCCTCACCACCCGCCCTACGCATCATGTGTCTACGCAATGAGACTGCAGCCAGCTTCTACCTGCAGTTCTCCTTATCGAGACATGTCTGTGTTCCTTTCAAGCCATACAACACAAGATCGATATAGGCGTCGATCAGCTTATCCGTATCAAGCGGATGGTATTGATCGAACAATGCTTGCCAGAGCAAGCCAATCAGCATAGGCGCCACAAAAGCTTGGGAAAACGTATTCAACGCCGTCGGGCGGAACTCCCCGCTGGCTATGCCTCGCTCCACGATGCGATGAAGCATAGCCAGCCCTGGTTCAATCACTTCACGAAAGTAGAACTCCGTCAGATCAGGAAAGGTTTGGGCCTCGGCAATAAAGAGGCGAATGAGATGTCGAGCCTCTGATGCAAATACCGCCTGTTGAAATGACCGAAATGGTCCCTGAAGAAAATCTTCCATTGAGCCGGGAAACGTCTCGAGAAGTATCGTCATATGTTCAATATGGTGCGCGACGGGTTGGCGCAAGAGCGCTTTGAAGAGCTCTTCTTTGCTTGCAAAGTATAAATAGATCGTGCCCTTGCTGATCCGCGCCCGCCGTGCAATATCATCCAGCCGGGTCGCTGCAAAACCCTTCGCGGTGAATTCATGCAACGCAGCCTGGAGAATTTCGGTCGGTCGCGCCTCCTTGCGCCGCCGGCTATGTGCAACGCCATGATCGTTAGGCATGCTATTCCTCTTGAAAACTGACCAGTAAGTCAGCAATTGTGTCAGCACTGACTGGCCAGCCCAATCATATCAATGTTTTAAATTATGTGCCTGATGGGACTTAGCCGGCAGGCTATTGAGCCGAGGTTGACGGTCGGTCGCTCGCCAGAGAGCTTCAGCGTCTAATGTGGGCAGCAGAAGCGCCTCCCCAAGATGCCCAAGAGGCGCTGCAGCGAGGTTTTGCCTCACCGCGCCTTTCTCCGCACCAATCGTGGAAATTACCAGATGAACGCGGCTGCTCCTTGCGCGGAAGTGTAGTATGATTCGTCTATCTTGAATCGTGCCACTGCGTAAGTCCCGTGAGTATGCCATGGTAATCACAGACGAGATAGGAGTCAACCGCTCTGAGTATATATTTTGCTTATAAATCAGGTTTGTAAGGAGTTTGTCATGACACGTGCGGTCTGGCAAGCTGCCACTGTCCTTGCATGGTCTGGGGGTGCGCCATCAGAGCATGGTGCGCTGAGGATCGCTTGACCTTATTCAAAAAAACCAGATGTGTCGATATCAATGTGGCTGTCTATAATCTGCATATTGTGGTTGAGCGTAACGCTAAACGTGAATTGTTGATGTTATCATCGCCATATTCAAGCAACACGGATGTCAAACCAGTCCCACAGACGTGTACTCCGTCAACATTGACCTCAATCGAGTCTATCTCAATATCTGAGACATTTTCTATGAAACTTCTAACTGCAAGATTCTGCAGCTTTGAAAACGAAACATGTACCATGTATTCGTAAAGAATACTCACAAAATTATCAATCTCGATGGTTTGCTCACGAGGCGGATTAACGACTACGAGACGGAATTCATCATAGCCTTGCCGCGTAGCATGTTCTCGTAGCTCGCGGATAAGACCTGCAGAGTTGCGCAGATGCGAGCGCGCCTTTACCTCAACAGCAATCCGTTTGCGGTCTTTTGTGGCGATAATATCATATCGAAGGTTGGCGCCAGGTTCTGACTGATGACGCACAACCCGATAACCTTCTAATTTCAGTTGTTCAGCAATTTCCTCAGCTTTTGCCGCTTCGAGATACTGCGCTATATCTATCAGGCTGACACTCCATCTATTGGCCCAAAGATCACTGTTCGCTCTTTTATATGGCCTATTTCAATATACAAATTGTGATTTGTGTTGTCATCTGCAATGACAAGGAGTAGATCCTGATAAAGTTCATTCGATATATTAATTTGCGAAATCACCAAATCTCGAGTCTTATCAAATCTTTCGGATACGCATTTGACAATAATATCGTCATCTTGGTAAACAATGCCTCGAACAGAGTCGAGTATTGGTTTGATGATGTTGTCAATATCACCTTCGATTCTTCCTTTGCAGAACCAAATGATGCGCGCGTATAGCTCACCGGATAGCGGTTCTGTCGATGTAAAGGATTCACGCGCATATTTTGCAAGCTCTTCCTTATAATGTTCTTTACTCTTGGGAGATTCTGTCTGACCCGAGACAGGCCTTCGTGATAGGATCATTGCAAAACTCACTATTGTCCTCACGAATTAGTTGAGTAAAACCGCCAATCAAGTTTGATAAACCTTGCTCTATTCCTGGTAAACAATAATTGTGCTTACTTCTGTCCTCGTGTGCTCTTACTTCCCGCTGGCGCGGTCATTATGGCGCTTATTATACCATCTGCTTAGGCAACAAACACGAGATAAAGTCATGTAAAAAGAGAAAACAGCCATCAGCAAACATCTGTGTTAATCGGCGCTCATCTGCACGATCAGCGTTCCGTTGAAAGACATTGGCAGGTTGCCACGTTGGTGAGCTACTGACGACTGATAGCTGATAGCTGTCAAGCTGTCGGTTATCAGCCATAGAGCTATCGGCTATTTTCCGGTTAGGCGTTTGCTTCGCGCTGCGCTTGGTCCAGGAACGCAGTCACCATCTGATTGAAAGCGTCTGGATGCTCCAGGTTGGGGTGATGGCCGGCGTCGGCGATGATGTGTTTTTGGGCTTGGGGAACACGAGACGCGATCAGGTCGGCGATGTCGTGCAGCATCTGATCGTCTTCCGCACCGACGATGACGAGCGTCGGAACCCGAATCTCTGCCAGGCGCTCCAGAGCCGGCGGATCAATGGGGAGCGGCGTTGCCTCGGGGACGGGCGGGCGAGCAAAGAGCTGGGCGCTCATGGTTCGTGTCCGCTCGCGGGCGGCGGCATTCACCTCTTGCGCCGTCCGCCGCGACCCGTCGGTAAAGAGCTGTAGCGACAGTTCGACGGCTTGAGACAGATCGCCGCTCTGCAGCGCTGCTTGCATTGCAATCAGCTTGGGCGGCGCCTGACCAGTCGGCTGGTAGCCGCCCAAGCTGCTGCCTAGCAGAATGAGGCCGGCGACCATCTGGGGGTGTTGTAAGGTGAAATCGATACAAATAGCGCCGCCGCCGGAACAGCCCATTAGATAGGCTTGCTCGATATCGAGGAAACGCAAGAGACTATACAAGTCCGCCGCATGGCTGTATGGCTCGGGCGGCAGCGACGATTGGCCGAAGCCCCGCGTATCGTAGCGCAGCACCCGATACGACTCGGCAAACGCAGCGAATTGATCGTCCCACTGCCGACTGTCGAGCAGGTGTCCATGCAGCATGACCAGGGCGGGGCCTTGTCCGGCGATCTCGTAGTACAGCGTTGCGCCGTTGATCTCGGCGAAGCCAGTGTGTAGGTTCGACATAACTCCTCAGCCTTTCAACCTATGCTGATCAAGCGCGGAAGCTGATCGGTCCGCCCAAGCATCTTCCGCCTGCCCTCTTACACTTCTAGTCTAGCGGCGCATCAGGTTAGAATCCGCCCTGATTATTTCGTCGTCCGCCGCGAAGTAGGCCGACTCGCGAATGATCTGCGCCGAGGGTATGGCTGTCGTCGCCACAACACTCTTGCCGCTACGGCGCAAGTAGGCGCGGACAAGTTGGTAGCCCACCGCATACCCGGCGCAGAAGGGTAACCCAACCGGCTTGATTCCAAAGCGCTCGGCAACCGTGTCGCCAAAGACATAGCCGCGGATGTCGCCGCGCGCTTCGTGCGCCGCACCGATCACCCGCCGGGCCTGGTCGAGTTCCGCGGCGCTGAGGGTGGTCACCCAGGGGCCAATGCGCTCTTCGCCGTAGAGCTCTGCGGCAAAAGCTTCCGCCAAGCCTTCCAGGACGATATAGTCACCCAGGGTCGTCTGTTCGCTCCAGGGTTCGAAGGCCAGGCGTACTTTGTGGTGAAACTCGTGGGCGACCAGCGCAGGGAGACGGGGCAGATTCTCATCGGTCGGCCAGATCAGCAGGCTAAAGCCGCGCACGCTATTGGCGCCGACGCTCCCGCGCAGCCAGTGCATAAAGTACGCATCATTGGGGTCGCCCAGGGTTAGGACGCATTCGATCCGCTCGGGCAAGATCGCCCGATGGGTAAACGCCCGCGCCGCAGTGCGGATCGCTTCCGCGACTACTGCCCAGGCATGGGCGCGTTCGAGTCGGTCCAATGCTTCTAGGTGCGGCGTCGTATCGCCTGCAAGGTCGATATTCCAGAGCAATGGGCGAATAGCATCATCATCATCGCTGCTGTCTGGGGCGAATGACTGCACGATCGGCTCCCAGTAGCTGCGTAGCGGCTCGATCAGCTGGCGATGATACAGTTCCCGGCGCTGTAGGGGCGGCGCTTCGAGCACAGCGCGCATGGCGGCGAGTGTGTCGTAGACAACGAGTTCCATGGCTTCTTACTCCTAGTTGTTATGCGCACTAGGACTGATCTGAGCGAGGCGGCGCTCGGCGCACATTAGTCTGGCGCGGTGTGGCGGATGCCGTTGTTAGCCAGAGGAATGAGACGGCGCGGAGCAAAGATGCGTTGCGGAGGATATTGCCGTCGTCTTGTCGTTGCGCTGCTTGTTATGCTTCGCGTTCGTAGCGCACGTACTGCTGCGTCACCCGAAACCCGACCGACTCGTATAGGCGGGTTGCACCGCTGGGGCTTGCTGCATCGACAATCAGGCGGGTCGAGGTAATGCCGTCGGTCCGGAAGCGCTGTAATGCAGCCAGCAGCATCGCTCGCCCCAGGCCTAGCTTGCGGTAGCCGCGCCGCGTGCCGAGCACATCGATTGAGCTTTCATTGCGCCCGGTGCGCGTATTCTCCTCCACATCGATGCCGCCGACGCAAAACGCGGCGAGTGTGCCATCCGGCGCAACGGCAACCAGGTCATACTCACGCCGATACGTCGGTCTGGTTGCATTGAGGTGGAAAAGCCGTTCGACCGTCAGCGGGTGGTGGTTCCAGTGGTCGATGAAGGACTGGTTGAACAGCTCGACCCATGCCACTGCTTCTTCGTGCGTTTCGCCCGTCTCGCGCAGCTCGAATCCCGCCGGAAAACATGGTTCTGAGATGAGTGTATCCAGCGGATGGTCCATCCGCCAGAAATAGCGGATCACGGAAAAACCGTGTCGTTCGAGCAGCGTTCTCCGCCACACATCATCAACATTCGCGCCGGACTGCAAGATAACCTTGCCGCTGTGTTCCTGATCCAACTCAGTCGTGCGCGCCGACGCCCAGGCCATCACATCTGTAGCCAGCGCCGCGCTGCGCGCGTTGGGGTGGAGGCGAAACCGGAGCAAGCTATCGACGCCATGGTCGGCTGCACGATTGTCGATATTTGCAAAAGCGATCAGGTTTCCGGCGGCATCGTCCCACAGGCGCAGGTCGCGCGCCGGGTCGACCGTTGGGCTGGCGAAGTCGGAGCGCAGGTGGGCGACCGAAGTCGGCATACCGAGCCGATCGCTTGTCTCGCACAGCGTCAGCAGGTCAGATATCGCTTGCAGGTCAGCTTCGCCTGTGTAGGGGCGACTCGTGAAGGTCATACGCTTGCTCTCTCGCCTCGACAGACTCCCAGTCAAATCCATTGTCCTGGATCTGCTGGGAGTATGCATCAGACTATCGGACGAATTTATTGGGTTAGGTAGTATACCAATTCGACTTAGCTCTTCCGCATGTTGTCACCCTGAGCCCTTCGGCTGCGCTCAGGACCGGCGTCGCGAAGGGTCACAGCAGCAGCAAGCCGAGATGCTTCGCTTCGTTCAGCTGACATGCGGCATATGCACATTGAATTGGCAGTAGAGGCGTTATGGCAGCGATGGCGGTGGGGGCGGCGGTGACGGAAAATGCACATCCTCCTGGTGGAGCACCTGACCTGCATCGTCGAGCAGGCGGATTTCGCGTACTTCGGCCTTCCGCGGGACGTAGGCGACAAATGCATTATTGACAGGCCGATCTTGTACGACTTCACCATCGTCCATCACCAATTCGACAAGCGCAACATCTGGGATGGCCACCATGCCATGCACTGTCGTATATGGATCGGCACCGATTTGGTGCCCTATCTCTATACTTTTGATA
>JAKSDJ010000775.1 GCA_022360155.1 Chloroflexales bacterium
CGAGACGCGCGACGGCAGTGATGTGGCGTTTCAACGCATCGACAACAGCACTGATGGCGAATTTGTCCTGGAAGGCATTCCCGAGAACGGCTACATCCAGGCGCTTGCCCCTGGCTATCGCAAAGCCGTGGTCGAACTCGCCTCCGGCAAGGTTCCGGCCAGCATTGAGCTAGAACCGCTGACCGTCAAGTCGATCTATGTAACCTCCGCCGTCGCTTCGGTTCCCGGCCTGCTCGAAGAATATTTCGACCTGATCGACCGCACCGAACTCAACGCCATCGTGATCGATCTCAAATCGGATTTGCGCGACGACTTGGGCCTGATCTACTACGACTCGCAGGTTCCGATTGTACAAGAGCTGGGGACAGCGCGGCCAATCATGGATATTGAAGCGATCCTCGCCGAGGCGAAACGCCGCAATATTTACACCATTGCGCGCGTACACATCTTCAGCCACGACAACGTGCTGGCTGACGCAAAGCCAGAATGGGCGGCGCAGGATCGCTTCACCGGCGAGGTCTTCGCCGACTACCCCACGTCGACCATCCGCTATGCCTGGCTCGACCCCTGGAATCGCAACGTGTGGGACTACAACATCCAACTCTCGGTCGAGGCGGCCAAGCTGGGCTTTGATGAGATCAACTTCGACTACATCCGCTTCCCCTCGCTGGAATTCTCGCCCGAGGATAAGGAGCGCATCAAACTGTCGCGCCCAGAAGAGGAGGACACGCCAGAAGCCCGCTTCGCAAACATCGCCGCTGTGTTAGAGCAGGCGCAGCGCGCAATCAATGGCGCGGGCGCATTCCTCTCGGTCGATGTTTTTGGGTATACAACCTGGCGACCAGACGGCTTGATCGGGCAAGATATTGAGTTGATGGCCGAACACACCGACTACATCTGCCCAATGATCTATCCGTCGCATTACCTGACCGGCGAACTTGGCTTTGACAACCCAGCCGCACACCCCTACGAGATGATATTGGACTCGATGCAGAAGGGGCAGAAGCAAGTCGAGGACAAGCGAGCCCAATTGCGCCCCTGGCTCCAGGACTTCACGCTGGTCTGGGTGCCGGAGCATATGATTGTCGAGTACGGTCTCGCCGAAGTTCGGGCGCAGATCGATGCAGTATACGACTTCGATCCAACGACTGGCTGGATTCTCTACGACTCGGCGAATGATTATACCGAGGAGGCGCTAGAGCCAGCCGAGGAGTGATTGACAAATGACTCAGCGCCAGCTAGAATTGACCGGCGGTCATTTGTTTACACGCTAGATTAGGCTCGATACCTTTCGCGCAGGCGCTGTCTAAACTTGACAGATCTTGAGGAAGGCTGCTCAAAGCGCCCGCTCAAGATCTGTTAGGCCTCCTTTGACAGGACTTCCACAGCGGTGAGGTCTGGGAAGCGAAACTTCCCCGAAAACTCCTTCTCACCGCAGCAGCGGTGAACAATAACGATATCTTAGAGGGCTTTGCAGCTCTCCAAACCTTCCTACCAACTGGTGACTGTGTAAGTCCGGTAATTTGAAAGGTATTGAGATTAGGCTCTGTTGATGCGCCGAGCAATTCGTGACGACCAAAAAGAAGCCCGTCGCCAAGCCCTCCTTGATGTTGCCTGGAGTCTGTTCCAACAGCGCCCCTATGAGTCGGTCAATATGTTTGATGTCGCGCGGGGCGCTGGTTTGGCGAAAGGCACGGTCTATCTGTATTTCAAAACCAAAGAAGAGCTGTTCTTAGTCATTCTCGAACGGCAATTTCAACAGTGGTTCGACGCGGTTGATGCACAATTGCACACCCTACCTCCCAACAGTGCGGTCACGGAGTTGGTGAACATTATCAACTCGTCGCTTGCGTCGCGTCCCGCGCTTGTTCGCCTCTTCGCCATTACGCACGTTTTTCTGGAACACAACGCGGATTTCGCGGCAATCTTGCACTTCAAAGCGGGACTGTTGGAGCGGCTTGCGCACACGGGCGCGTTAATCGAAGCGCGCTTCCCTGTCTTCGCGCCCGGCGCCGGCGCTCAGTTCCTGTTGCGGGCATATGCGCTGGTGATTGGCATCCAGAGTCTGGCTGATCCTGCGTCGACGGTGCGTCAGGTGATTGAGGCGAGACCGGAACTGCGTGTGTTTGAGGTGGATTTTTCCAGCGAGTTTACTGCGACGTTGAGCGCGCTGCTAAAGGGGATGATCGAATGAGACCGCCCTTCCGCTCATCAAGCAACGCTAAGGCTGAGGTTGGCTGAAAAGCTGTTTGCCGCCTGCGATTTCCGCCTTCAACAAGCAATACGCCCTTTCACAGAGATCGCTATCCGACAATAGCGCCAAGAGGCCGCCACAAAATGCCGCTTATCTCAAAGCAGGCGTTCTGTGCCGGCCTCTGACTCATGCTGATGATTACCTGTTACCGAGCGGATTGGTGACGGCGGTCAGCGCATTGACAATGCCTTCACCGTAGAAACCATTGAAATCGGGCGAGCCTTCACAGTACGCATTGAACGAGGCTGGTCGCCCAACGATGGTGTAGTCGACCATACGTGGTTCGGGGCAGGCATGATTGGTGGCAGTCCGCTCCAGGATCTTCTGGGTCACGATTGGTCGGAGTGTCAGCCCGCCATTTCGAGCGTCCGCCCGCCCGTATTGGCTGACAATCAGCGCCGCCACGCCAGTGGCATGCGGTGCGGCCATCGAGGTTCCCTGGAGATAGGCATAGTATGCACAGACGTCATCCTGGCAACTCCGCACCACGAATGGCGACCGCGGGGTTCCATCGGGATTGAGCAATCCGCGCGCTTCGAGCACCGACTGGGGATAGGTCGACAACACGCGATTGCTTGGCGCCTGGAACTGCGGTGTACCAAAGAAATCGCGGGCATAGCCGCCCGGTGCAGAAACCCGCACCTGTTCGACGCCATAGTTGGAATAGTCGGCTTTCGCCTTGCTGGGTCCAAGCGCTGAAACAGGGATAACGCCCTCAGCTTCGATCGGCATAATCAAACACGAATTGTCCACTGTGCGCGGATAATTGATGCCCGGCGGATAGTTCGGGCTCGACGAGTCGGCGCTCGGATTGCCGAGATCGGTGTGGCCATTGCCGGCTGACGCAATCAGGGTGACGCCCCGCGCACGAGCATAGCCGACTGCGCGTTGGGTGGCGACGATAACCGCCGTCTGCTCCATTTGCGCCTCGGGCGAATCGGCTGGATTGTTGGTGCAATTATAGAGCCAGGGATCGATATAGAAGCTCATATTCACAACGTCGACCCCGATGTCGCCCGCGTAGACAATCGCATCAATAACGGGTTGCAGGAACAGGTACCCGCCGTCTTGCCCGCCGCGTATATTCACCAGGGTGACGTTGGGCGCAACACCAGCCATTCCGAAACCGTTGAGCGCTGCTGCGACGGTTCCTGCAACATGCGTTCCATGGCCGCTATCGTCAACGTCAACCGGGTCAACGCAGGTCGGATGCTCGCACGGCCCATCGATCTCTGGGATGTCGGTGACGAAGTTGCGGCTGAGTTCGTAGCTAAAGTTAGGGGCGAGATCGGGATGCGAGGCATCAATACCGGAGTCGATAATCCCAACCAGTACTTCCTTCGTGCCCGGCTGTACAGCGTATGAACCGTCGACCGCAGCATCGATCATTGCCATGTCCCACTGTAAATCGGTCAATGGTTCAGCGCCAGCCTGGACCTGAGCCCGTTCTGGCTGCGAAACACCGGTCGCATCAACAACATCGGGCAACTGCTCCACCTCATCAGGCTTGAAGAGTTCGCGCGGTCCGGTGTTGCCAATCGGACGATTGCGCACAGCTCCAAGCAGCGCTGGCTGCTGAAGAGCGTCCATCATAAAGTTCGGGTTGTTGGTTTTAATGGTGGCGACGCCAACAGCGGCATTCTCCCGTACCACCGTGCCGCCAATAGCCGCGAGCGCCTGACGTACGGCTGCCGGCGCGACCCCTTCGGCGTATACGACTACATACTCAGAGGGCTGAGCGCTGCTGCTCCCCTCTCCCTGCTGTGCGGGTGCGGCAAATGCGACCGGCGTCAAGCCCATAAGCAATACCAGAGCGAAAAACCATCCCTTTTTCCCTCTCAAAGCATCCTCCTTGTGTTATATGATACTGACAATGCTCCTTCACAACCCAACTCTTCACATGAGATTGACCATCAGGTCAGCAGACAGCCTTACATCAATGCTGCTCACCCAGCGACTGTCTGAAAACGCTTACACAAAAAGCTTTTTGGAATACGGTAAACATACGCCAACAGATGTTTCTCAGACAGGAAAAAAAGAACGATAGGCGCAACAAACAATCCATTGCACACATCATCAAAACGCCTATCTGTCTTCCCAGGCGATTGTACGTATATTTGAAGTATGATCATATGCAATAATAAACCTCAAACCCTGCTATGCGAGATCGTAAGGTATTTTACATTGCAAACGCACCATACACGGGGGGTGAGATGATTATAGCTTTTTTCTACCAATTGTCAATGCGACGTGCTAGGATGCATGATGGAGGACTGCATACCGTCAAAGGGCAGATCAGACACACCTTATTCGCATCCAGTTGTGTCAATTCAAGGCCAAAGCAAACATCGCGCTACTCTGATCGACGGCAATCGGCGCACAACCGCGTCATCCGCGTACAATTGCAGGCAGCAGGATTGACATAGCATTTGAAGTGGCGCAGAGACAGGGCGCAGATCATCAGGGGTGAAATAGGGGAGATGCCTCGCGCTGCCTAATCGAAGAAGGCTGCCTCCCGATTGGCGAAGGCATCGTCGAGCATGAGGCTCGTACGATGCAATAGCGCTGGCAGTTGGTTCTGTGGAAAAAAGTCGACTGTGACATTTTCGTAACCCTCAAGTCGAAGTTCGCCCCTAACTATTCGGCAAGCCAGGAACACACTGATAATCTGCACCTGATCGCCGTTCGGATAGGTCCACTGAAAATCAGGACCGCTGTAGACGCCGATCAGACGTTCAGGAGCTACGATCAAGCCGGTCTCGCCTTCGATCTCACGGATCAACCCCTGGGCGGGCGTTTCGTCCAACTCGATAGCGCCGCCAGGCACATCCCACAGCATTACATCGGCGCGGCGGCATAGCAATACCCGACCCGCCTGGTCACGTATAAATCCACTAGCGCGAATTTGGAGGATCCGTTGGTGGCCAATATAGGATCGTAGCCAGCGTGTGTACTTCACAGTCATATTCAGACCTCCTCTTCGAGCCAGCGGCGCATATTGAACATCGCGATCACTCAATCCTCGAAAAAGCCAGCCGGAAGCCTATAAACTCGTTGCGAACCGTGGGCGGCAAGCGAAAACGACAGGCGCAGCGGGAAAAACCCTGCGGGTTAGCGTAACACCCCCCGCGAAGAATGCGCCGCCCCGAAGCCTGTGCCGCCTCACGACCATCGTCGGCATTATAGGGATAGATATGGTCAAGCGTTGTGGTCCACTCCCACACATTACCAGCCATATCGAGAAGGCCGTAAGGACTTGCTCCCTCGGGGTACGAGCCAACCGGCGTTGTGCGTGCTACTCCCGTCTCACGCGTATTAGCGCATTTCGGATCGAAGCTGTTTCCCCAGGGAAAGGTGTATCCCTCACTCCCGCGCGCTGCATATTCCCACTCGGCTTCGCTCGGCAACCGCACAGCGGACTGCAGATTATAGCAAACAGGCTGCTGCCCCATGGCATCTATAACTTGCAACGCTTCATTTGTAAGCTGATCGTTCAGCCAGATGCAAAAAGACTGCGCCTCATCCCAACTCACATCCACGACCGGATGATCGCGCTGTTCGGCAGGAGGTTCCGAGCCGTGCCAAGTGAGCGGGGATCGCCTGCCGGTCACCGCCACATACCGGCTATAGAGCGCGTTTGTCACAGGCGTTTGCGCCAGGGCGAAGCCAGGCAAGGTCAGACGATGCTGTGGCGACTCCTCGCGATAGCTCTCGCGCGTGCCACCATAGCTCTTGGCAAGGTCGCTTAGTTCACGTTCCGGTGTTCCCATCAAGAAAGATGCCTCTGGGATGAGGATAAATACAGGTAGAAGTTCTATTAGTGTCATGCTTGCTATCAAAACAACCCAAGAACGAGAGAGCTGCGTCTCACCCTCACGTTAGTAGTCGTTAAGACCTCATAATACCCAATTCAATTGACGAGGAGCCGTATCGCAAGCGGTTCGACCATAACATAACGCGCAGCTCTGGCTCATGCTTGCCTTTTATTCCAGGTCGCTTGCATAAATCCGATTGAGCCGTTGTAATTCGCGCTCATAAACAGTATCGGCAAAGTACCGAATGTTTTGGACTGGGAGCAATGCAGTATGCCCCTCGACCATGAAGGTATGCAACGCCTCCATCCCTGACATCAACGCCACAAACCGCGCTTGTCGCAGCGCGAATCCTAAAAACGGGATGTTAGTCAACCGATGCATATTGAGCAACGTCGCATGCACTAAATTGAGTTGGTATAAACGCTGCTCGTAGTTGTCCGCCTGGAAATAAGCGCATTCGTAGGTCGGCTCGTCGAAATCGAATGGTGCATTGAGCGCTTGTAGCCAACGCGCGACATCATCGTCGAGTTTACTCGTCAGTTCGAGCAGTTCAACGGCTTCTTCAACATCGCGAAGACGAACGCCAGGGACAAGATGGATGAAATGATGCAGGCGACGCGCCCCTGCATCGCGTTCGGTAAAATCATGCGGGCCATACATTTGGGTGAAGAAAAAATCGCTCACCGAATAATACTGCGGCTGTGCGGCAAGATCACTGTAGTCACGACGCAGTCGCGCCGATTGGAAAATCTGAAGTATCTGGCGATACTCGTCGAGCGTTGGCATAGTTCAACTCAGAACGTTGTGCATCAAAAGCCGACTTCAACATCAGTTTCAATCGCATGCACTCAAGCAACAATATGACATTGATATACACCACATGGCGACAATTCCAGCGCCTTCTCACACGAGCGATACAGACATACTGTCATCAACGCATCGCATCCGGCAAAATAGCATAGTCGCCAGAAATTGCACCGTTATGTCAAACGGTCTATTATCGTTCGACGCTTATTGCAACAAACAGTCATATTATAGTGCAGATACGTTCAGACATGTTATAGAGCAGCGCACATCTGCTATTATTGATTGTTGATAATCTCCTGAACTTGTTCCAGTTCCAAACGCGCTTGGTCAGCCCACTCGCTCACCTGGTCATTCTGGATGACCGATCGGAACGATTCGGCGGCAGCCGAGAACTGCTGCATCGCCTCCTCGGCCAACCCCTGATGCAATCTCGCTTCCGGGTAAATGCCGCCGCGCGACGCAATCGCTTGCCGGAAAGATTCGAGAGCCTGATTCATACGCTCCTGAGCGAAATATGAGCGACCCAACCAGTAAAATGCCTCAGCGAAGTTCGGTTGCAATTCAGTCGCCCGACGAAAATCACTGGCAGCGCGATTATAGTTCAACTCTTGCACGTAAAGTTGACCGCGTCGATAGTAAGTCTCGGCAATGCGATTGTTAGCATTGATCGAGGCGCTATACGCATCGAGCGCTTCGTTAATCTGCCCCTGCCCTTCCAACAATTTGCCTCTAAACAACAGGGCTTCGGCATAATTTGGGCGTTGTTCTAATGCAATATCCAGGCTTTGGCTGGCGGTAGTGATGTCACCTGTTGCATACTGAGCCTGGGCCAGGCCAAACCAGGCTTCAGGAAAGTCGACCTGTTCCGTCAATTCCAACGACTGGGCATAGATCTGGCTCGCACGTTGCGGATCGGGCCGGCGGAGCAATGCTTCGGCCAACCAGAACCGGGCCTGCGGATCGTCATTGGCAGTTGGCAGTTCGTTGGCCCGCTCGAAATGACCCAGAGCAACTGCCCAATTATTCTGGGCTACCGCGACTAGTCCCAGCCCAACGATGGCGTCAACCTGGTTGGGATCCAACGCCAACGCCTGGTTATAATAATCGATCGCTGGGCCAAAATTCTGGCGTTGTGGGCTGACACCGTTCTGGCGTAACCGTTCGACATCGCCAAGACCAACCAGCGCTGCGGCACTAAGCCGACGCTGTTCATCATTAGCACGATCGGGCGTCAGTGCAAGCACCCGTTGTTCTGCTTCGGCAGCCGCATCCAGCCGACCAAGCCGCAGATAGACCTGTGCCAAGCTATGGAGTAGTTGTGGATTGTCCGGTTGTTGTTCAGCCGCGCGACGCAGCGCATCTGCAGCGGGATCGATCTGATTGAGGGCAAACAAGCCTTCGCCAATGCGTATCAACTGATCGGGGATGGCCGTTCCAGCATCAAGCGCGCGCCGATAGTGCGTGATGGCTTTATCAGGCTCTCCCAAGTGCTCGCGATAGATATCAGCCAGAGTTACATGAGCGGCCACATGCTTAGTATCATTGTCGACGACGTTTTGAAATTGTTCAGCTGCAGCAGTATAGTCTTCCTGAGCAAGAAGCATCAGGCCAAGTTCATAGGCGGCAGGCGCCGAGTTAGGATTGATCCGCCGTGCATCCTCAAAGGCGCGTAAAGCCTCGGCAGGTCGGTCGGCGTCACGATAGAGATACCCCAGTTCAATCAAGGCCCGCGCCTGATTCTGTTCAACCGGCGCCTGGTCGGTTTCCGATAAACGCACCAAGATCTGTTCGGATTCGTTGAATCCAGATGGGCCACTACGTCGTAAAGCCACTGCCAGATTGAATTCTCGCTCAAACCCAGGACGCTGCTCGACCAGAATCCGTGATTGTTCGAGCACAGTAGCCCAATCACCCTCTTCTTCCGCGATCCGGATCAGGGTATAACGGGCGGGATAAAAGCTTTGATTGCGTTCGAGCGCCTCGAACATGCGCTGACGTGCCGCGCCGCGATCACCATTGTTGAGATCAACGAAACCCTTGCCGTAATATCCTTCGGGTTGCTGCGGCACAAGGCTGATGATACGATCATAGAGTTGGCTCGCTTTGGTATAGTTGTTGCGCAAGCGCGCCAATCGTGCGTCAGCGATCAACACCGTTGTGTCCATCGGCTCCAGGATGGTGAGCGTCGTAAGCAGGGTTTGCGCCTCTGTAATTGGCGTACCAGTTCCAAACAAAGCATCGCTAATCGCTGACAAAAGACCAGGCGCGCGGTTCAGATCGGTGCGTCCTGATTCGATTAGCGCCAGGGCAAGATGATAGCGCTGACGATTCAAAACTTGCTCAGCTTGATGAGCTTGACCAATCGCCACAAGTCCCGTCGTGTTTTCCTCGTCTGCGGCGCCCGCCGAGATTCTTCGCCAGCCCCGAATCAAATCATCGCCCTTTCCTGTCGCATCGCGGAGCGCATTGACAGATGCTGCAAATTCAGCTCGCGGCTGCGTCGGCGCAATCTCTAATTGCCACGTAAGCGGTCCGTACGCATCGACAGCCTGAGCCAACTCTAACAAGCCGCGTTGTTCCTGGACGATAGAATTGAGGTATTGCTGGAATAGAGGGCGTAAAGTAGACGGCGCCAGGTCATCATCACGCCTGACCTGGCGTGTCGCAGCTTCCAGTGTTTGCTGGGCGTCGGTCAAACGATTGGTGCTTCGGTAGGCTTCGGTCAAGGACAACAAAAGCGGGACATTAGGCCCCAACAAGTTGCGCGCCTGCTCTAGTTCAGTCACTGTCTCTTCTAGACGACCCTCTTGGCGCGCCAGCAACGCAAGATTGAAACGCAACTCGCCCAGATCACGATTGCTCAGAAGCTGCACGGCTTGCGCCAACTCGGTGGATGCTGCGTCGCTCCCGGCGTCCAGCAAGATTGCTCCCAGGTTATTCGTCAAGAGCGCCTGTTCCTCAGATGGTTGGGCTAGGGCGAGGCGATATTCACTGGCGGCTTGCTCGAAGTCGCCGCGCGCCCATAACACATTACCGCGCAGCGCACGGAAGAGCGTCGGATTCAGCGGAAAATCGACCAACAGCCGTTCCATAGTATCAAACGACTCGTCGGCTTTCCCTGCGCTGAGATCCGCCAGCGCCGCCAACAGGTCAGGCAGAACCGCTTCGCCATTGATTGGCGTATCGGCCAGTACATAGCTTCGCGGCATCGCAAATCGCCCCAAGTATCCTTGCCATACGTTGGGACCATAAGTGCCGCGTGGCGTATAGATCAACTGCGGGCGCAAGCTTGGCGTGTTCGAGAGACCGCCTGGTTCAACCGAACCCCACACCAAAACATCGGCGCCGCGATTGAGTGCGATATCCAAGGCAGCCTGAGCATTGGACGGCGTCGTATTAACGTACTCGACAGCAAATTGCTCACCGCTACGCTCGGTAATACCGCGGACCAACTCGTCAGAGACGACTCGCCCGGTTTGTCCATTACCGGAGTCGGCGAATGGCGTCATGATGACCACAAACTGGTCGGCTGAGCGCAATGAGATAAAATCGGGAACAAACCAGAGGACTACAGCAAAGACAATCCCAAGGAGTAAACCGCCAAACAACAAACGGTTTCGAGAAAGCCCGCGTCTCTCAACCGTCGATTTCGACTTGGCAGGCGTAGCTTGTGGCGGATCGACCTCAACCGACGGATCTGGTTCGGGCAAGGCGGCCCGCGGCGTTGGCGCGGAACGTTCGGCGCGACGGAATGAGCGCGGCAAACGGCTAGTCCATCGCGACCAAAAACTAGTTTGGGCGCCGGAGGTTGGAGAAGGGTTGACTGCGTGCGGATCTTCAGCGATGGTTTCACCATCACTGACCCGTGTTGTTGCATGGATCGTTTTCTGGTCGCCCGCAGACTTTCCGAAAATCCAATTCAATCCGCCCGATTGCCGAATTTGCCCCCGGAAGCGTATTACGAGGAAAAAGATGACAGCGATGGAAAGAACAATAATGAGCAGCAATAACCATCGGTCCATATTTCTCTCCAGATTAATATAACAAAGGAGATCACGCCAAAACGTTCCGCAAGGGGATCTCTCATAGTGTTACCAGGTCTGTAGATTGTAAACCTTTTTGAGAAATATGCAACACTACCCGAAATCACAAGCGCCAGGCAAGCGCTCTGGTAAAGAGAGCTCGGCACTCATAATCTCTGATTGTACCCTTCCACATCGCACAGCAAAGCAAAGAGGCAATAGTTTCGTGCGGGCTGTCATCACCTCATTGTGATAGTGAATCAGGCTTTGTTATCGCTCGACTGAGTGACAATTGCAATTTCAGCAAATCGTCGATTTGCTTCGTCATCGCCCCACCTCGTCTTAAAGTGATCTTTGACAGCAGCAAATATGAATTGTTCAATGATTTCGGAGGAAACACCTTGCTCTTTCAAACCACTGATCAAATTCATTAGCCTTTGGTTTTCAACTTCGGCTTCGACTTCGATCCGTCTCTGTATCTTGAGGGACTCCTTCTTGGCCTCGTGATCAGCCTCCTTTAGTTCGCGCTCGGGTCGCTCCGGATCCTTGCGCTTAATCGACTTTTCAGTGTCGGGGTCGATCTCAACGGTCTCGAATTTCAGCTCCTTGACTGCAATACCCCAAGACTGCACTTGCACAGAGAGATGCTTCTTTGCTTCAGCAGCAAAAGCATGGCGTTCTTTACTGACTTCAAGCGCATTTTTATTGTTATCCCAGATACACTCACGGACGACGTCATCAGTTGCACCGTGGATTTGCTTCTCTAAGTATTGGCTCCAGAAACCAGGCTCCATGACTGCAGTGTCTTGTTGCTTATTTTGCTCTTTTAAAAGCTTCCCGATCATCTGGTAATGATTCGGGGCATCGTTATGTAGCTTTTCAGGATCATCGATGTTGTAGTGAACGCGAACGCGAATGCCTTTGACCTTGTGTCCATACTGCGTATCTATGTCATGAACGTCCACTTCGGTGCTCAACTCGTATAAGGGGAGATGAGCGACGATCGTTGAGAATTTGGGAATCGAGAGCACGCTACTACTACCTTTGATCACAGTATGGGTATGATCCGAACGCTCAATCAGACCAGCCGTATTGTCATTGATAGTATGCTCTCGCCGCTGCAGCCACACCACAGCGATACCAAGCGCCAAAAACCAGAGCAATGTGGCTTGCCATCCGTTGACGAAGGGCAGACTATCACGACCCAGCAGCCAAGCGGCGACAACCGAAGCGATGATGGCCTCAGCGCGTAGCAAAAGGGTTGCGCTGACACTTGCACTCTGCAAACTCCGCGAAGGCTCATTCATTTCACTTGCCGCAAGGCTGATGATGGCCAGAATCAAACCAATAACCATCAAGGCGATCGTCAGAACACGAGACTGAAACACCGGCTCAAGCATAACGATGATCAACATCGACACAAACAGTATCCCCAAAGACATGATCGACCAAAATGTGTCCGCTCTCATACAAATACCCTCCACAATACAATAATGCTGCACGGGTTTGACGACAATAGACTCTCAACCCTAGACCGCTTTATGAGGTGTCGCAGAATGAATAAAAGGCAAGGAAAGGGTCTATAACGAAGTAAGAGCACGCAACGCATTTCGAGTTGCTGGAGTAAATGGCAGTACTTGTATAGATAGTGCTGTAGCCGTCGAACGAATCAGTTTGGATGCAACAAAATCTTGAGCCGACCCCGCGCAGCATCAAATGCTGCACAGCCATCATACAGAGCAAAGTGCCCGCTAATCAAAGCTTCCGTTTCGATCAACCCCCGTTCGAGCAGGCGTAGCGCTGGGGCGAATGATCCGCAGCGCGAGCCAATAAGCTGGACTTCATCAACAACAACCATACTCAGATTCAGGCTAGCTGTACCGTGAAACGTACTCTTCAGCACGAGCCGGCCCCGGGGACGCACCAAACGGCGGGCCATGTCCAACCCGCCGGGTTGGCCAGTACATTCCACAACGAAGTCGAACTGGGTGTTGGGCGCTTCGCTCGTGTGGACACAACGAATACCCTGCTGCTGAAAAAGCGCCCAGCGTTCGGGATGGCGCCCGATTAGCGTAACGTCACAACCCGTTAGGCGCAATACCTGAACGATCATCGCCCCCAACTTGCCGTCGCCAATAATGACCACGCGCTCTGTAGGTTGAACGTGATTCTGATCCACAATCTCCAGCGCTGCAGCCAACGGCTCGACAAAAACCGCCGCCTCATCGAGAACCGCATCAGGAACCGCATGAAGGCAGGTGACTGGCAGCACAAATGCCTCAGCCATCACGCCATCGCGTCGATCTATTCCCAGGGTCGTCCGGTTAGGACAATGCGGCGAATCCCCACGCAAACATGTCGGACATTGCAAACACGCTGCATTTATCTCACCAACCACCCGACGATGAAGCCAGGCCGGGTCATCGCATTCTTGCACAGTACCGACAAATTCGTGACCTAACACGCCCTGAAAACCCATATACCCATGGGTAATCTCAATGTCCGTATTGCAAATACCAACTAGGCGCGGTTGGATTAATGCTTCGCCAGGCAACCTCTTGGGATAAGGATAATCATCAGTAAAACGAAGTTGGCCATCGAAGATGAGAGCATTCATTGTTCTTTCATTACTCATGTATATAATCACGCACCTGATATCGCATGGCATGCGACAGATAGCCTGAGAGCCTGTCTACTATTCGATCGCTCAGATTGGGAATCAGAAAAGGTCAGGACGATTCTTGCTTTCGCTGCTGTTGGATGACGGAAAGGGGGTCGATTGCTTTGTGCCAAGCATGAACCCTTGAGAACCATCTAGGCCTTA
>JAKSDJ010000372.1 GCA_022360155.1 Chloroflexales bacterium
GGCGATATCACGATTGGCGATGTAGTCGGCGGCGACAAGATTAGCGGGGATAAAGTGATGGGCGATAAGCTGATCAACTATGGCGCGCCCCGCCCCGCCGATCTGACCAAGGAGCACCTCCAGAGCTTGATCGACCAGCATACCCGCCGGCTGCGCGTGCTCGAGATCCAGGCAGCCCAAACCGGCATCAACGCCCGCCCCGAGGTGATGACCGAGATGGAAGATATTCGCGGTGAGATTGCCCGCCTCAGCATGTTACTCGAACAGGGATAGGCATATGGAAGAGAGACAACTGCACAGCACCACACTCTCCGCCGAGATCACCGGGCTGGAACAGACGATTGCCGCGCTGGCGGCGTTGCCTCAGGAGCAACAGCAACTCCAAGCCATGCCAACTTTGCAGTTTGAACAAACCGATATATAGCAGACACTATTTAGCTTATCAGAAAGCGATGTTCAGACCTGACAGCCCAATGTGCAAGTTGGCGCCTGTCGCCTGAGTGAAATGACGGCAAGTAGACAGCAGCCCAGCCGAAACAGGCTCAGTTCATAGCAAATCCGCCAGGGAAAAACGCTTCCTCTCCATGCGCCGCTGGGCTGTTGATCTGGGAATTGCGGATCTACTTGAACAAGCGCTAAAGGATTCCGGCCTCGCACCTTACGCACGAACATACCATCTCCCCGCCTCTTCTCCTCATCTCTGCCCCGCCGCCTGATCTCCCGCCTCTTCATCTCATCGCCTCCCCGTTTCCCAGACCCAATGTATTATTTATCACACATGTAACTTGCTAATCATGGTATAATTTTCATGTTGAATTTTTGAGAGCAAAAGGTGGACCTAACAAATGTCGATGCAGCAAATAATTGTCTATGGCACTTCTTGGTGTCCCGATTGTCGCCGCTCGCTCCGCGTACTGGAGCAGAACAAGGCCCCGTATCAGTACGTCAATATCGAGGAGGACGAACAGGCTGCGGCCTATGTCGTACAGGTCAACCAGGGGAATCGCAGCGTACCAACGATTGTGTTTCCTGACGGCACAGTCCTGGTGGAACCGTCGAATGCCATCCTCACCCAGAAATTGGTCGGGTAGTCTGGCAATACGCAACGTTTAGCGTAACACCGGGCCGAGAGTATTCCTCTCGGCCCGGTGTTTTGCGCAGCAATCTGACGAAGACCTATCGACTGTCGCTTAGAAGACATCGCTAACGAAGACTGTTTGATCGCGGCTGGGGCCAACCGAAACAATGCCCAACCGCGCGCCAATCAGTTGGCACAACCGCGCTACATAAGCCTGGGCTTCCTCCGGCAAGGCCTGAAAGTCGCGGATATCGCTGGTTGGTGTTTGCCAACCGGGTAGCTCTTCGTATATTGGTTCGACCTGTTCCAGCACCGCAATCGTTGAGGGCGGATAGTCGAGCGCGGCATCGTGGAGTTTGTAACCAACACAGATCTTGATACTTGGCAGATTGTCAAGCACATCGAGCTTGGTGATAGCGACGGTATCAATACCGTTGATCTGCGCCGCATAACGAGCCAACACCGCATCGAACCAGCCAACACGACGCAAGCGCCCGGTAGTGGTGCCAACTTCGGCCCAGGGCGTACCGATCTGGCGCAGCGCATCGGCCTCAGCGCCGTCGACTTCGGTTGGGAATGGCCCACCGCCAACCCGCGACACAAACGCCTTATAGACGCCGATCACCGAGTTGAGATGGGACGGTGCGATTCCCGAACCCTGGCACACGCCCGCCGCCCCCGGCGATGACGAAGTCACATAGGGATAGGTGCCGTGGTCTACATCGAGCAGCGTGCCTTGCGCTCCTTCCATCAGAATTGGAATATCTTTCTCCAGCGCGCGATGAACAATCGGATGAATCTCGGTAATGTGATCGGCCAGCCGCCGGCCAAAATCGAGATATTTCAAGTAGACATCGTGCAGCGAAAATGCTTGGGCGCCATAGAGTTTGGTCAGCAGCCGATTTTTCTCTTCGAGCACGATCCGCAGCCGGCCCAGCAAGGTCTCTTCGTGCATCAGGTCGCCGGCGCGAATACCGATGCGATCCATTTTATCGGCATAAGCTGGGCCAATACCGCGCCCGGTCGTGCCAATCTTGCTGTCGCCCCGCGATTGTTCTTGCAGTTGGTCTTGCAAGATATGATAGGGCATGATGATGTGGGCGCGATCGCTGATGAACAGTTTGGCCGTGCTGATTCCTTTGCTCTGGAGATGATCTATCTCACCGATCAAGACTTCGGGATTGATCACAACCCCATGACCAATAACGTTGACCGTATTCGCGTCAAAGATCCCGGACGGCATGAGATGCAACTTGAATGCGCCAAGGTCGTTGATAACCGTATGGCCGGCATTATTTCCGCCGCTGTAACGGATCACGAGGCGAGCGCGACTCGCCAGCAGATCCACAATGCGACCTTTACCTTCATCGCCCCATTGAGCGCCTATGACTGCAACGACTGGCATTGTCGTTCCCTTTCTCAAATACAACCAGGGTTACGGCGAGATGATGACGCGATGATACCATGACACGAGAATACGATGACGCGAGGAGGCAGCTCCTCACCTCCTTATCTCATCAACTCCTCGCCCCCTCATTACGATGCGAGAATCTGACGCAACTTGCCGATAGCCTCATCTACGTGCTGTTGTTCGATAATCAATGGCGGAATCAGGCGCAACACATCGTCGCCCGCTGTGGCGACGAGCAGGCCAACCTGATGCCCCGCCTCGCACACAGCGCCCGCCGAGCCGTCGATCCGCAACCCGCGCATCAGGCCTCGCCCCCGCAGCTCCAGAATGCGATGCGCAGAGTCGGCGGCAAGATCCTGGAGCGACTCGTCGAGATAGTTGCTCACTGCGCGCACGTGTTCGAGGAACCGGGGGGCGCTGACCCGCCGGAAGACGGTTTGGGCTACGGCAGTGACCAGCGGACCGCCGCCAAACGTGGTTCCATGGTCGCCAGGGTGCAGGGCATCGGCGACACACTGGTTCAATAGGATTGCTCCGATGGGCAAGCCGCCGCCCAACGGTTTGGCAACCGCCATAATATCGGGGCGAACCCCATATGGCTCGTGTGCCCAGAGCGTTCCGGTACGTCCCATCCCACACTGGATTTCGTCAGCGATGAACAGGGCTTTGTGTTTGTCGCAAAGTGTACGAACCTGACCCAGAAATTCCGGGGCGGCAACTCGCAGGCCGCCCTCGCCTTGCACTGGCTCGACAATCACCGCACAGACATCATCGGTCATCGCGGCGGTGAAGCTGGCGAGATCATTGAAAGCCGCAAAACGAACGTCGGGCATAAGCGGCATAAAAGGGGTGCGATATTTCTCGCGCGCGGTGACCGCCAGCGCGCCCATCGTCCGCCCATGAAACGAGCCATCGAAGGCCACGACCGTGGTTTTGCCCTCGCCATAGTGATCACGGGCAAACTTACGCGCAAACTTGATTGCGCCTTCGACCGCCTCTGTGCCGCTGTTGCAGAAAAAGACCCGGTCGAACGCCGGGCTGCTCTCAACAAGGGCCTTTGCCAGGGCGGTGCTGGGCGTGGTGTGATACAGATTCGAGATATGGATGAGCCGCGTTGCCTGCTCGGCAACAACCTGGGCGACTTCGGCATCGCCATAACCCAAGGCATTGACCGCGATACCGGCTACGAAGTCGAGATAACGACGCCCCTCGGTATCGTACAAATAAACGCCTTCGCCACGCTCTAACACAAAATCTGGACGGGGATAGGTCTGCACGATATAGTCGCGCTCATCCTGGATGGTCATATTCTTGGAATCAGCAGTCATCAGCGCTCCTCTCAGCAAAAGGGATGCAGCAAATTATAGCACATAGCAATCCCCTGTGAGTTGCCGTGCCAACACCCGCACGGGGCTGCACGCCTGCATCGGCTTCAGCCACGACCAGCGCCAAACGCCGCCTGGAGCGTGACCCTCGCTCGCACGCCCTGAACCTTGCGTGAAATGCATTTCAGTGCGCTTCAGCGCACGTTGGTTTTTAGCCTGAACGTCAGTTCAAGGCTGCGCAGCGCCGAACCGTGACGCATTCACCGTTCTTCGTTCCTCGCTACTCGCTTCTCGTCCCGCATTCCTCGTCCCGCATTCCTCGCCTCTTTATATCTCTTGACAATCCTCGCTCTTTATCGTATGATGCATGCCATGAA
>JAKSDJ010000234.1 GCA_022360155.1 Chloroflexales bacterium
ATGTCAGTCGGCGCACACACGGTGAGGCATTCGCATTGTGGCGTCAGTTAGGTTTACCTTCCTTCATCGTCCTCGACCGGGTGAGCGGAGCCGTCGAGGCAAGTCTGCTACAGATCGTGTAAAGCAACAGAGTCTTCTTTGAGTTAGGTTGCCGCCCAACATTATGCCCAGTGCATAGCATGTCTAACAATCTAGACATGCTACGGCTCATCTGGTCACGAGGTCTGAAGCGGAATTAGGGGAAGTTGATTGGCAGAGCGATTTCCCGCAAAGCAAACGCTTGCACAAGCGAAACGCCATGCAGTATGCTAAACTAACTTCCTTCCCGCAACAATGCCCTACTCGAACCGCACGCGTACGCTTCCCAGATCAGAAAATATCGCCTCGAAGCGGTCCCCGGCGCTGATGGGGTGCAAAGGCGTCAGCGATCCGGCCAACACCAGATCACCCGCCTTGATCTGTAGTTGGTATTCGGCTAGCTTGTTGGCAAGCCAGGCCACCGCCTGTGCCGGGTTGCCCAGAACATTGGCGCCGGTGGCAGAGGCGACTTGCTCGCCATTCTTGTGTAATACAACCGTGACGCTGGGCAGATCGAGTCCGATAGCTGGACGGTATTCCTGGCCTAATACGTAACGCGCAGCAAAGACATTATCGGCGACCATCTCGCACAATCCCACCTGCCAGCCCTGGGTGCGTGGGTCCACAATCTCGAACGCGGGTAGTATAGCCTCGGTTGCTGCCATCACATCGTCTACCGTGACGTTAGTGCCGGCGAGGTCGCGCCCAATCCGGAAGGCAACCTCACACTCGATACGCGGGTGAATCAACGCCGCTCGCTCGCACGGCTCGGTTTCTGAGACCTGGCCACTGGCAAACAGATGCCCAAAAGTCGGCCCATCAAGGCCCATGTTGGCTTGGGCGGCGGCATTCGTCGCGCCGGCTTTCCAACCAATCACTCGCTCTCCGCCCTGAACTTTCTGTTCGACCAGCGTTTTCTGCACTTGATACACGTCAGCCTCGGTCAGATCAGGATGGCGCAGGCGGATCGGCTCAATCGGTTCGCAACGTTGTTCAGCGGTGATAAAGGCCGCAGCCAGTTCAGCGGCCAATTCGTGGGAAATGGGCATATCGTCACTCCTCTGGAAGCTCTCTTCGCGCGGCCCTATTGTAACATACAAGAAGCGAGCGAATGAGGCGGCGAGGCGACGAGTATGCGGTTTATCGATAGCCTTCCGCTTGCATATTGAAGAGCTTGGCGTAGGCGCCGCCATAGTCGAGCAATTCCTGGTGGTCGCCCAGTTCGGTCAACTGCCCGTTTTCGATGACGGCGATGCGGTCGGCCATCCGTACGGTGCTGAAGCGGTGACTGATCAGGATGGCGATTTTGCCATCGGTCAGTTCGCGGAAGCGCTGGAAGATCTCGTACTCGCGCTCGGCATCAAGCGCCGCTGTTGGTTCGTCGAGAACCAAAACCTCGCTGTCGCGCATAAAGGCGCGGCCCAGAGCCATCTTCTGCCACTGTCCGCCGGACAGCTCGGCCCCTTTCTCGAACCAGCGGCCCAGGATGGTATCATAGCCTTTCGGCAACTCGGCGACCACCTCATCGGCGCCGCCGCGCTCAGCAGCGCTGAGGATGCGCGGCTCGTCCTCCAAGGCCTTGATCTGGCCAAAGCCGATGTTCTCGCGCGCTGTTACCTGGTAGCGCACGAAGTCCTGGAAGATCACGCCGATGCTGTCGCGCAAGTCGTCCAGGTTATACTCGCGCAGATCGATCCCGTCGAGAAGAATTTCGCCCTCGGTCGGATCGTAGAGGCGGGTGAGCAGCTTGATCAAAGTGGTCTTGCCCGCGCCATTCGCCCCGACCAGCGCTAATTTCTCGCCTGGCCCGATATGCAGGTTGATGTTGCGTAGCGCCCAGTCCTCACGGTCAGGGTAGCGAAACGATACATTACGAAACTCGATGCCCTGCGTAATCGGATGCGGCGCCTTCTGTGCATCCGCCGAGCGAACCATTTGCGGGCGTAGGCCCAGGAAACCAAACAAGTTGTCCATAAACAGCCCGCTCTCGTAGAGCTGACCAGTGCTATAGAACAGCGCCTGGAAGGTCATTTGACTCTGGCGGAAGATTGCCAGGTAGAAGGTCATCTCGCCCAGGGTAATGGCGCCGCCAATCGTCTGCCAAATAATCCAGGCGTAGGCTCCATAGTAGCTGGCAGTTGTAACTAGACCCCACAATACGCTAACCAGACTGCGCCGGCGAGCCAAGCTTTCGTCTTCCTGGTAGAACTTCCAGAATAGATCCTGATAGCGTTGCAACAGCGGCTCACCCAGGCCGAATAGCTTGACTTCCTTGGCGCTGCTATCCACCGTTAAGAGGTGTTCGAGGTATTGCATCCGCCGGAACTCGGGCGCACGCCAAGTCAGCAGGCGGAAGTAGAGGTTGCTGTACTTCGTTTGGGCCAGAAACGAGGGGATCGTTGCGCCAAACAAGATCAGTGCGATCCAGGGGCTGAAGGTCAACAGCCCGATGGCAAACGAAGCCAGGGTAATACTGTTTTGCACCAGCGAAAAACTAGTATTGATGATCGAGAGTGCGCGCCAGTCGGCCTCGCGGCGGGCGTTTTGCAGCTTGTCGTAGAAAGCCGCGTCTTCGAAATAGTGCAGATCGAGGTCCAGCGCCTTGCGGATGATGGTGGCATTGATGGCGTTGCCCAGGCGGGCGTTGAGCATATGCTCGACGAGGGTGCGACACTGGTTGAGGATTGCGCTGAGCGTGAGCAAACCAAATTCGATCAGCAAGAAGGGCAGCACGGCTTGCAGCCCGGCTTGTACCGGGAGTTGTGCGTTGATCGAAGCGACAACGGTATCCACGATCAGCGCGCCGACCCACGCCTGCGACACGGGAATCACAGCGGCGATCAGGGTGATGATGGCCATGGCGATCGTCCCGGCTTTGTGAGCCTGCCAGACCAGATCAAAGGCGCGGGGGATATTCGAAAATGAAACCTGGAAATCGCGCCAGCGCTCGGCCCAAGTTTTGGGCTTCTGGTTAGTTTCGTTTGGCGGCGGACGATGATAACGACGAACAATCATATCGTTGATGAGTGATATATTGCGAATGCGGCTGCGACGTAGAGAGTCAAGCCCCAAGCATCAAGTGTTGAGCATAAAATCGGTAAGGGTTCTAGCAAAAACCGTACTATAGCATAATCATACCCGATGGAGTGACACGGCGGTATCAGCCTTTGGGCTGGCGTGGCGCCTGGACGAAAGGGGAGGTCGCCATCGCTGGTGTGATCGGGCGTCGGCAGCCACATGCAGTAGCGGTTTCAGCCAATGATGCGCCAGATTCGCTGGGCAGGTTTTCACGAAAAAACTCCCGCTGGATTGAGCCCAGCGGGAGTTTTCAATACTTGTGACAGGTCATGGCCATGTTTCAACCAAGAACCAAATCTTTTGCTTTCCGTTCCATCAAATCGCCAAGAGCACAATCGGCGCCAGGATCACTGCGGCGATGAAGAGCAGCAAAACCAGCAATTTGAGTTGTTCGGCAGTACGTCGAGCGCCCAGTTCCTCGCGCACCTCAGGTGCATAAGGAACATTGGGCTGCTCATCAAAGAGGATATGCCCAAGATTGCCAGGATTTTGCAACAGCGTCGTTGCCATCGTACCGATAAGCTGGCGAGCGGTAACAAGCGGCGGCGCCCAGTAAGCTTCATGTGGATTGATTGGCTTACCAGTAAGCGCACACTGCACTTCGCCGTTGATAAGCGTCGGTTTCTGGGTTTGGCACGCTGGCGAGCTACTCAATTCTACAGACATCGTAGTTACCTCCCTGATATGTGCTTGATTGTCAGATGTTTGGTTGTTTCCGGTTGGCAATTGGTTGTCCGTATTTGGCAGGAATGAGAAATGAAACAGTTGGGATTACCTATGCAAAGTTCCATCTCCAATCCCCAGTGCTAGGTTTTAACCACTAAACTTATAACTTGCGCACGAAGCGTTCGATTCGCTCAAGCGCTTCTTCAATCTGTTCCATCGCCGTCGCATAGCAGGTACGCACAAAGCCGGCGCCACTTGGCCCAAATGCGTCGCCTGGCACCACAGCGACGTGTTCCTCGGTCAGCAGACGTTCGGCAAACATTTCACTGCTGAGGCCCAGGCGATCGATCTGCGGGAAAGCGTAAAAGGCCCCTTGCGGTTCAAAGGTTGGCAAGCCAATCGTATTCAACCCATTGACGATTACCTTGCGGCGGCGGTCATAGTCGGCGACCATCATCTGCACGCTCTCCTCACCGGACTGCAATGCTTCAAGGCCAGCATACTGGCTCATGGTTGGCGCCGACATAATTGCATATTGGTGGACTTTGCGCACCGCAGCTGTAATCTCCGCCGAAGAGGCAAGCCAACCCAATCGCCAGCCAGTCATCGCATAGGCTTTGGAGAACCCGCCCAACAGCACAGTGCGTTCGCGCATCCCCGGTAAAGAGGCAAAACAGGTATGTTCGACGCCATAGACCAGCCGGTCGTAGATTTCGTCAGACAGCACAATCAGATCGTGGCGTTCGACAACTGCAGCAATTTCGCGCATGCGGTCGCGACTCATGACGGCGCCGGTCGGGTTGTTGGGATAGCCAATGAGCAACGCACGTGTTCGAGGTGTCACTGCCGCCTCGATTGCCTCCGCTGTCACCTGAAATGACTCTTCAACATGGGTCGGCACATAGACAGGCTGCGCATCGGCAAACAAAACACAGGCAGGATAAGCCACGAAAGAGGGTTCCGGCACAATAACTTCGTCACCGGGATCGAGCAGGGCTAGTCCTGCGTTCTGCATGGCCTCACTGACGCCAACCGTAATCAACAACTCGGTTTCCGGATCGTACTGGATGCCATAGAGCTTTTCCAGGTGCGCTGCGAGGGCTACGCGCAGTTCAAGCAAACCAGAGTTCGAGGTGTAACTGGTCGTGACATCAATCGAACGCTGACCGGCAGCCCGGATCGCCGCCGGAGTGATAAAATCAGGTTCACCAACACCCAGTGAGATCACGTCAGGCATCGTGGCGGCAATATCGAAGAAGCGGCGAATACCAGACGGGGGCACTGAGCGCACACGACGAGAAATACGCTCACGCGACATAAGGAAGACATTCTCCCAACAGACCACAAGATTTCGAGACGATGTCGTCGTTCAGTATTATGAAATCCTGAGCCCAATATCAATTTCGGCTGACAAGTTCACCTATATTACCACACCTCGTCGCACCTTGCTAGACTGAAAGAATATACCAAGGTACTATTCTGCTTTGTCGTGGCAGTACTTTTGCGACAGCGTGTTTCTTGCACGCAAGTACCGGATTTGTTATGATCAGACGTACACAAAGAACAATCTATCGCAAGCAAGGTGTTGTAGAGATGCTGTTTCCAGGAGCCCATAATGGCTGAACTTCCTGCTGCTCTGACTGCTCTATCGCCCCTGGATGGGCGCTATCAGGGTGATGTTGCCGCCCTCGAGGCGTATTTTAGCGAAGCGGCCTTATTTCGTTACCGCGTTCGGGTCGAGGTGGAATACGTAATCTTTCTATCGCGCGCTCCCAGTGTGATCTTTGTGCCGGCCTTTACGTCCCAGCAACAAGGCGCATTGCGCGCGCTCTACCGCCAGTTCAGCGCCGCGGATGCTCTGGCAATTGCTGCGTGGGACCGTAAAGTCAACCATGATGTGAAAGCGGTTGAGTACTGGCTGCGCGAGCGTCTCACTGATTTAGGACTGGAAGCATGGGGCGAGGCAATTCATTTCGCCTTGACCTCTGAAGATGTCAACAATTTGGCCTACAGTTTGTTGGTTCGGGAAGCCCGCGATCTGGCGCTCTTGCCGATTCTAGCTGATCTGGTAGCTCAATTACGAGTGATGGCCTCCGCCGAAGCGGCGACGCCGATGCTTGGCCGCACCCACGGTCAAGCGGCGACGCCGACTAGCTTGGGCAAGGAATTTGCTGTGTTCGCTGCTCGTCTCGGGCGTGCAACAGACGATCTGGCACATATAAAGTTGACCGGCAAGCTCAATGGAGCGACTGGCACTTTCGCAGCCCACGCCGCTGCTCTGCCCCAGATAGACTGGCTGACTTTCAGTCGGGCCTTTGTGCGCTCGCTCGACTTGGAGCCGGTGCTGCTGACCACCCAGATCGAGCCGCACGACTCGTTGGCCGCATTGTGTGACGCCCTCAAACGCTTCAACACCGTGTTGCTGGATCTCTGCCAGGATGTTTGGCGCTATATCAGCGATGCGTATCTAGTCCAAGCGCCCCAGGCAGGTGAAGTTGGTTCTTCGACCATGCCGCACAAAGTCAATCCGATAGATTTCGAGAATGGCGAGGGCAATTTAGGACTGGCCAATGCGTTGCTTGAGTTTTTCAGCCGGAAGCTGCCGGTTTCGCGACTCCAGCGCGATCTCTCTGATAGCACTGTTTTGCGCAATCTTGGCGTGGCGTTTGGTCACAGCCTGGTTGCCTATCGCCGCATTCTGAAGGGATTGGGCAAACTGGCAGTAGATCGCGATCGCCTGCTGGCTGATTTGCAGGCTCATCCGGAAGTGTTGGCTGAGGCAGTGCAAACCATTCTGCGCCGTGCAGGTTATCCGCAGCCCTACGAAGCGTTGAAGGTGTTGACGCGCGGACGGCGCTTATCTCTCGAAGATTTGCAGCAGTTCATAAATGAGTTGGACATTGAGCCGACGGTGAGAGCTGAACTCCAGGCTTTATCACCTGAAAAGTATGTCGGCCTGGCTGCCAAGCTCGCCCTGCTACGCGAAGGCTAGGAACACAACGATCAGGACTTAGGTTCTGTTGCATAATCCAACCAGTACTGGGATGTGTTTGGCTGTTCAGGCTATTCACATATATGTGCCAGGATGTTATATTCTACGTGACACCGTTCAGGTCAGAGGAGGTCGGTCTCGCGCCAAGCGCTGGGGGCTGCCGCTCTTTTCTCTAGCCTGGCGGTGTAGCTATTTTGTCTAGAAATTGTGGAAGACCGATATGTTTTGATACGTTAAAGATATTTAGAATGTATTTGTCTATCATACGTTCATCCCAAAACCCCGCAACTCCATATTAAAAAAACCCCTCATTCCGATCTTCGTAAACACTCCTCCGAGCAAACATAACGGTATGTATTTAACTTTTTATTTATTTTTATTCTTGGCTTTCTAAAGCCAAAAAAACGATGTGGAAAGACTAAAAGTCCTTCTACGGCATCTCTATCAGGAAGGGGGCTTGACAAGTACTGTATACTGCATTGCAAAGGCTTTCAATAATTTGTTACTTGAGGAGGAGCTGCATCGATGCAGAAGACGGATTTTATCAAAGCAGTTGCCGAAAAGACTGGCGTTTCGCAGAAAGAGACCAAACAGGTTATTGACGCAGCGCTAGACGTAATTGCTGAAACGCTGTCTAAAGGCGAGAAAGTCACCCTGACGGGCTTCGGTACATTCGAGGTACGTAATCGGCAGGCGCGCGAAGGCGTGAATCCGCAGACTCGTGAAAAAATCAGCATCCCAGCGACCAAAACCCCTGGGTTTAGTGCAAGCAGCACGCTGAAGGATGCGGTCAAAGGCTGATCAGACAGTAAAGTAGCAGACGACGGGATGACAGGAGAATTCCTGTCATCCCGTTGTTTTTTATTAGGGTAATAAAATTAAATACCAGATTCGCAAGTTTATGCTGGGTTTTAAGAGGATGTTAAATGGGACGATCAGCCTTTGGCGTCTCTATATTGGGACAGGTTTTGTGATTCGTCGCACTAAAGCAATGCTCGCCAATGACGCATGCCGCTTTAACTTTTGTCCGAATGCTCCGTGCATGAGTAAAGCAACCATTTTTAACTATTCGAATAGCTTGTGAAGTAAGTGCAAACTTTACCTAAGGCAGTTCGACCGCTGCAGCATCAGTGATCCAATCAGCGTAGAACTCGCGCAGGTCACAACTGCATGATCTTTCAGCAATAGCGCGCAATCCGTCGCCGTCAGCCTCTCGATATCGATAATTGGCATAATATGCCTGGATGAAATTAAAGAACGCTTCGTCACCGATCTGGTCGCGCAAGGCCGCAAAGAAGAGCGCACTTTTGGCATAGACAAGCGCGAAATAATTGCCCTCAAAACTCGTTACAGGTCGATCGACTGCAGCATCACGACCATCCTGACGGGTTGATAGGTAGATGCGGCGAAAGTTTTCTAACTCAGCGTTGACAAGTTCCCCCTGACCCAACGCCTCGTAGAAAATCACCTGCGAATAACTCGCTAAGCCTTCGTCGAGCCAGGGTTCGCCCTGGTAGTCATTGCCGACCAGGCTGTACCACCACTGATGCGCCACCTCGTGTGCGACTGTGGTATCGAGAGTACGGCCATTCTGACGATAGAGATTTTCTTCAATCAATACGACTCCTGGATATTCGACGCCCAGAAACCTGGTCAGCGCCGCTTGGATCACGTCGAGCTCGGCCAGCGGATAACGTCCGTAGCGCTGGTTAAATGTTTGCAGAGATTGCTCGGCGACACGCAGGCTGCGTTGCCCCGCTGCCGTATCGCCCGGCTGATAGTATGTGGTGATTCGTGTTCCGTCAACAACGTTGCTGGCTTGGTCTAATCCTTGGAGCGCCGCGAGGAAAAAGTCGCGTTGCGGACCACTGACAAAGCGCTCGCGGCGCTGTGACGACTGCGGTATAATTGCTGGCTCGCCAACCCGCGCACCCGTTGTGACTAAGCTCCAGTCAGCAGGCGTATCCAGTGTGACATCATAGAGGGCGACTTCGCTAACAACCAGGTCACCGCGACCGCTGACCGGGCGACGATCCCACCCAACATACGATCCACCGGCTGACTCCGGCTGATACACCGCTAGGATCGGATAGAAAGTCGCCAGAGACCACACGCCCGATTGCATGTTGAAGGCGCCATAGGTGTTGCCGCTGGCATTCCGTTGGGTACGTGCCGTAAAATCCATCGTCACGATCGCCCAAGCGCCTGGTATGAGCGGCTGGCTCAATTCCACGCGCAGCAAAATATTGTTTTGCTCGGTGCTGATCGGGGCTGCTTGGCCGTTCACACGCACATTTTCGACACTTAATCCGCCGCCAAAATCGGGGTGGTTTGGATAGAGGTGAAAGTAGAGCGCATCAAAGGGTGTATCAGCACGGTTGCGCACTTCTACCTGCTGCGCACCGCTAACAGTCAATGCAACCGGATCAAGGCTGGCATTCATCGTATAACGGTTCCAGTTTTCGGCAGTGTTCAGATCAGCAGCGAACTCTGTGAGCAACGCTGCTGTCTGGGCGGAAACATCGAATGTTGGCAGCGTCGCTTCCTGGTTGGCGACTGGGGGCGCCGTTGTGGATGCTGTCGGCGGCATGGGCGATTGGACAGCTGTTGGCGATAACGGCGATGGCGTGGTCGCTATCCGCGCTGGTGACGGAACCTCAGTTGGCGCCGACAGCACTGCCGGTAATGAACTGCCAGCCGCTTCCAAGGAAGGCTGAGCATCTGCTGCTATTTCTGGCGTAGGCGGCGAATTGCCAAATGAAGAGGCGCAGCCGGACAGGATCATCATAGAGGCAAGAAGAATGTTGAACGATCTCAACCATCGAGGATGGAACCAGCAATGACGATAGTTCTGATTTTGCACTTGGGGTTTACTCCATCTTGCGTATCATTCCAGATTGTGCTATACTTGTAAAGGCAATGCGGGAGTGGCTCAGTTGGTAGAGCGACACCTTGCCAAGGTGTAGGTCGCGGGTTCGAATCCCGTCTCCCGCTCCATTTTCTACAATAGAATAGAAATAGAAACATATAAGATTCAGGTAGCGGATATATTCCCTGCCTGATTTTTTATGTTGGTGTTTATATTCCACATTGCCCGCTTGCATACACTTATTATAGCATGGCGCAATGAGTGCAAAATGATACAAGTATCGCCAGAAGATTTCTCTACACCCATGCCTAACCCTTAAACAAACAGTAAGTTTGTGCATTCAGGTACTATTAAACTGTGTATAACCTGTGCAAAAAACCGACATACCATTGATGGCTTTCCAGCGAGCTAAAGTCATCCTTATAAAGGCCTTTGTTATGCTTGACTCCGCCAACGGTTACAGGTATAATGTTGGTACTACATTTCCCTCAAGTGTTTTTACTGGTGCGAAGGAGCATTTTGGGTATGGGGGCAGAAGAAATACAACCATATACTGTCCCACAAGGGCGGCAAGGGTACGTCGGAACCTTTTGCCGCCTTTGTTTTTTTGTTAGGCTAGAACAACGATGCAGATTGGCTATATCGTTGTTCTGCAATTAGCAGGAGGTGTGATATGCACTCGGACTTGATCGGCAAGATTGAGAAAGCTCGCCGTTACGCCCAGGAGCCCGAGCGAATCGCGCTTGGCGAGTTGAAAGCGCATTTCCATGGCGGAAACAGCAACCACGACATCGTTCTCAGCAAAGGACACTGGACCTGCACCTGCTCATTCTTCCGTAATTGGGGAACCTGCGCGCACATTATGGCGATGCAAAAGATTCTAAACCCAATGCTTTCCGATAAAGCCCGTCAGGCAGAGATTGCTATCGAGTTACATAGCGACTCGGTGGCAGTCTAACGACTCATCATCCTATAGATGCTGGCCCCTCTTCCGTTGGAAGGGGGGTTTTTTATTGGCGCACCTTTACTCTATACTATACTTTGGCCTTGTTCTCGTAGCATTATGCTACTGTTGCGCGTTGAAGAAACGACATTGTTGAGAAATCGGTTCTTTGTATCATCCTTATTGCTAAAGCAAATGAACGCTCTCTTGCGCATGTGAATCACTCTATGGAAGCGCCTTTGATTATTGCCCATCGCGGAGCTTCGGCTCAGGCCCCGGAAAATACGTTGGCTGCTTTTATCCTGGCCCATGAACAGAAAGCCGACATGATCGAGTTGGATGTACGGCGGAGTGCAGATGGTGAACTGGTCGTTTTTCACGACGAGACGACTGCACGCTGGGAAGGACAACCCCGCCTGGTACAGTCATGCACCGTGAACGATTTACGCGCCCTCGACATTGGCGGTGAGCGTATCGCGATATTGGCGGAAGTATGCGAATTTGCACGCAAAACGAACATTGCCCTCAATGTCGAACTGAAGCAACCCGATATTGTCGCCCAGAGTGTTGCATTGTTGCGCAGCTATGGGATTGCAGGACGTACGCTGATATCTTCATTCTATGAACCAGCGTTGCGCCAACTCCAACGGATCGCCCCCGACATTTGTCGGGGTTACTTGATGGGTATTCGCACCCTAAAGCCCAAGGTGCGCGCCCGTGAGCTTTGGCCGTTCTTGGCATTGCGCCGTGCTCAAGCCTCAGCCTGGCACCCATCGCTTGAACTCCCTCTGCTCCCTTGGATCATTCCTATTGTGCGTCGGGCAGGCTACTCAGTAAATGTTTGGACAGTCGACGATCCCGCGCTGATGCAACGACTGGTACAATGTGGCACAACGGGAATTATTACGAACCGGCCCGACGTAGCTTGGCAAAGCGTTGGGAGTGTACACTAAAAAGGGTTTCAGTTATGACAACATCAATGCAACCCGAAGCACTGCTGAAAGAACGATTTGGACTGCAATCATTCCGGCCAGGCCAGCGCGAAGTTATCACTGCGCTCACCCAGTCAGACGCTGCACTGGCAGTCTTTCCAACTGGCGGCGGTAAATCGCTCTGTTATCAGTTGCCTGCGCTGATATTCGATGGTGTTACTGTGGTAATCTCGCCGTTGATTGCGTTGATGAAAGATCAGATTGATGCACTCCAGCAGCGTGGCGTGGCAGCTGCACGCCTAGACAGTTCGCTCTCGGAAGCGGAGTATCTCGAGGTGAATCGTCAACTGCGCGCCGGAACGCTCAAGCTGTTGTATGTAGCGCCGGAGCGTTTCAATAACGAGCGTTTTCTGGAACAGTTGGGACAGACCCGCATCGCACTCTTGGCGATTG
>JAKSDJ010000400.1 GCA_022360155.1 Chloroflexales bacterium
CCCGCGGATAATAGGTCAGAATCTCGATCCCGTCGGGTGTGACCAGCACCGTGTCGGAGTGGCGAAAGCCGCCGAGATCGGGCACATAGAGGCCTGGCTCGACCGTAAAGACCATCCCCGGCGCGATCACGGTCGCGTCGCCGAGATCGAGGAAGGGGCCTTCGTGATAGCGCAACCCAATCGCGTGGCCGACGTGGTGCTTCCAATAGCGCATCAGGTCGTTCGCCTCGTAGTAGGCGCGCACCGCGCGATCGACATCGGCGCAGGCGGCACCGGGCCGGATAGCGTCGAAGGCGACTTCCTGGGCCTTTTTCGCGTGCTCGAACATGCGCTCTTGCTCCGCCGTCGGATGGCCGATAATCATGGTGCGTTCGAGTTCGGAGTTGTAGCCCCACATCGGCGCACCGGCCCCCGTCACCAACACGTCGCCCGGCTGGAAAACGATATTGTTCGCCAGGGCGTGGGGGATAGCCGCGTTGCGCCCAATCTGGCCCCGATACCCCGCCATCGCCCCGTCACTCCAGAAACTCAAGCCGCGATACAGCGGGCCAAGGGTCGCATTCAGCGCGAGGGTCGCCTCCATACAGGCGCGCAGGCTTACCTCGGTCTCGGTTGCACCGACGGTGGTGTAGCGCTGGAGCAAATGATGGGCCAGGTTGCCCCATTTACAGCTCTCGCGGATGAGCGCCGCTTCGGCGTCGCTCTTGATCATCATCAGATCCTCGATAAAGCCGTTGAGCAGCATCACCTGGGCGCTCGTCAACTGGCTCAGCGCCGGGCCGCGATAGCCGAGAATCCAGGGATAACCATCGTTATCCGCACCAATCCACTCGCCGATGCCCATCTCACTCAACGCCTTTTTCAAGATCTCCATCGGGTGCGGATCGTAGGGATATTCGAGGTAGTAATCAACCCGCTCGAACCCGGTTTGGGCTCGGGCATGCTCGACCTCCAAGCGGGGGACGAACATCGCCTTGGCGCCATCGGCGTTCATAACGAAGGCAATCGGACGCTCGGTGGGAATAAAAGCAAAGCCGGTAAAGTAGAGGATATAGTAGTTGTCGAAGAGTACGACACCGCTGAGTTTTTGGGCGCGGATCTCGGTGCGCAGTCGCTCGGTGCGCGCTTGGAACTCCGCCGCCGTGATGCTGATTGAGGTGAGCACGAGTTACCTCCTGGAGTATGGCTCTGTGGTCAAGGGAATTGGCTCAACCTTGTCGAGTTCCCTTGACACTGTGACATAAGGTTGCCTATCGTTGCGATGCGCCTGCTGCCATGCGACGCGACGCAACGCGGTTTGGCGCTTGATTGTTATGGCGACAATGTAGAGAGTGATCTTAAAGGGAATGGTTAATGATAGTACACCTTTGGCTCGGTTGTCAATTGACAGTGCGCCGCATGCGTCATAATTCTGTGATAGCACGCAGATGACGCAACTGGGCGCAGATTTGCCGCAGATCTGAGACAACCCGGCATGTGTTCGGCTGCTCACCTGCAACCGATTGACGCTCGCCGTTATGTGTGTCAACCGCACTGGCCGTCCCGTCTGCGTCGACTCGTAGGCGGCCAGGGTGATCTGCAGCGCGCGATAGCCGTCCTCGCCGCTGACACACGGAGCGCGCTGCTCGCGTATTGCGGCCATGAACTCCGCAAGCATCGCCGCGTTGGCATCCGAGCCCCAGTATGTCCAAAGCGGTCGGCCGACGCGCTCGTTGTAGATGGTCAGGTTCTGCCAGAAAGCGTCGACGCTGATTGCACCGCGCGCGGTGATCAGCTCGAAGCCCAGCCCGCCCCAGCTTGGCCAGCTAGCGGGCCGGCTCCAGCTACAATCAATCGTTGCAAACACCCCGTTCGCAAAGTTCAGCATGACCAGTCCGCCAGTCTCGACGTTGACCTTGTCGCTATGCAGGATGTGGTTCGTCTGGGCATAGACCTCAACCACCTCGCTGCCAAGGCGCCAGCGCATCACATCGGCCAGGTGAACGGTATGGTCCATCATGGCGCCACCGCCGGCCAGCGCTGGATCGACGAACCAGGCCCGGTGACGGGCAGGCATTTCGCCCTGGTTGACGGCGTTGAAGCAGTAGACCTGTCCAAGTTCGCCGGCGTCGAGGCGCGCCTTGATCTGCAGCAGCGGTGTGCTGAAGCGCATCGGGAAGGTCGTCATTAGCAGGACGCCGCTACGGGCGCAGGCTGCCAGCATCGCCTGGGCATCGGCAAGCGTTGTCGCCAGCGGCTTCTCGCTCAACACATGGACGCCGGCAGCGGCAGCCAGTTCGACCAGTGCGCGGTGACGGATGTTCTCCGAACAGACGACCACGCCGTCAGGAGCGGCGGCCAGCAAGTCTGCGTAGGAGTCGAACAGACGGGCGCCAAACTGCTCGGCGAACTGTCGCCCGCGTTGCTCGTCCTCGTCGGCGACGCCCAGCAACTCAACATCCGGCAGCGCTTGCAACAATGGCACATAGCCCTCGGCGTACAGATGGGCAAAACTCATCACTCCGATCTTCATAAGCTTACCTCCGGCAACTGTTCGAGGGATACCGGCTGTCCCGTGCGGGCCGACTCGAGCGCCTTGGCGGCGATCTGCAGCACTGCCAGGCCATCCGCGGCGCTGACCCGCACCGGGCTGCCGCTGTTGAGCGTGTGGTAGAACTCCTTGATCTGGGTTGTGTACGGGCTCTCGGCCAAGGGGCTTGCCGGTAAGCCTACCTCGGTCAACACGCTCACAATACCGATCGTTGGCAGGAGCAGGGGAAACTTGATGCGCCAGAAAATCCCCCAACTCGTCGCACCGTCGACACGCGCCGCCTCGGTCAGATCGTCGGGTATGGCAATCAGCGCGGTATAGAAGAGCAGCATGGGGATACCGACA
>JAKSDJ010000390.1 GCA_022360155.1 Chloroflexales bacterium
CCGCTGCCCAGCGATGGCTTGCGGAAAGACACGATCGCCCATTGCAGAGTTGCGGACACGCGGTCCATAGAAATCCGCCGCGCGTGCTAGCGTAACCGGCGCCAATCCGTCACGATGCGCTTTGAGATAGTTCTGCGCCAACTCTGCCCGCATGCGGCCTTTGCGGGTCGTCGCTCTAAACGGGGTGTCTTCGGTCATTACCTGCCCATGCGTTTCACCGTACAGGTAGAGCGTATCCATGACAACAAGCTTTGTTTTACTCGCAGCGACACCCTCCAGAATGCTCTGTTGCATTTTGGGCATCACTTCAACTTGGTTCTGGTAGGCTACATTTGCAGCGTGATAGACCACCGCAGCGCCCCTGGTCAAGTCGTGTACTGCCTGAGGCAATAGCGCATCACCTTTGACGAGCTCGGCGTCCGGTGCGACCTGACCTTTGCCACTGCGGTTCACCAAGCGTACCCGGCGCCCACGGGCAAGGAGTTCGTCGGCAAGCGTTGTTCCAACTGGACCCGTGCCGAAAATAACGTGAAGCTCTCGGGAGTCATTCATATGGTTCCCCTTTTTCTCTGCTGATTGTGGATAAAGAATACACAATGGTTGTCTTCCTCGATCCTTTTGGATTTTCACCCAGATTAAGCCTGGCAAACAGGTTTTGTTCATTTTTACCCTTTCTCAAACTGATATATAGCTCGACTAACCGTAGCAAACTCTCTCTGGCAAAGAGCCAGTCGGTGTTGCCCGACTGGGCCGCCCAGCCTGTGAATTGAATGCTCCTTACAACGAAAAATTGCGCATTAAACGGTATCTCTCAGAGCGCGGTTCTGCTCAATATCATATCAACGATAAAAAATATATCATTGATAGATAAAGGGTAAAAAAATAAGCGTTACCTCATAATCCTACCTCCCAACTATATAATAAGGCCTGCATCGCATTTGACGCTAGCTGCTCGGCCCGTTCAAAGCTGATGTCTGGGAGCATACCGAGGCTCGCCATACCATGCAGCACTCCCCAGGCGATCTCGCTGGCAGTTAGGAAGTCCGTCAAAGGTGCGTTTCGAGTATCCGCCCAGGTGCGGATAGCCTCCGTCGTCAGGGCGACCACGCCTTCCGCCGCTGCTACACGTACGTGGGGATCAAGCGAGACGCCGCCAAGGCCGTTCATCAGCTCGTAAACGCGAAGATTGTCGCGGGCAAAGCGTAGATAAGCCTGGCCCATGTCCAAGAGCCGTTGATCGGGATCCTCTGCTTGGAGCGCCTCGCGCATAGTCCTCTCCAGCGCCTTATAACCCTGCTCCATGAGCGCTTGGAGGGCCGCTTCCTTATTGCTGAAGTGCTGGTAAATGATCGGAGAAGCGTACTCGATCTCATCAGCGATGCGCCGGATGGTGACCGCAGGCCAGCCCTCAAGCTCGGCAATCGTCAAGGCAGCCTTTAAAATGCCGTCCCGGTTCTCTTGGCGCTGGCGCTCCCTGCGTGTCGTCATGATCATACATTTCTTTTATTGAGAATATATCGCGAACTGTGCTATCAATGGTAATAATATTATCAATGATAGATTTTGTCAACCCCTTCGAGGTCGAGGGACGTAATTCAGTTTAGGGGTAGATTTTTAAGAGAAGAGAAAATGAAAGATACTGAGAGAAAAATAGAAGTAGAAAAAAGAGGAAAGAATGAAAAGTCGCCTGGAATGGAAAAAAGAGCTGCGTAGAGTGGGCGAGTACGTAAAACGCACGCCCCCAGTTACGGATCTGGTGCAGCTCGCGGCTGACTTCTGGCCGGAGGATGAGTCGGCTGCCGAGATTAACGCCTATATTGCACAACAACGCCGTGAGGGCCGGATGAGGGATTTATGAGCACGGTCCTTCTGGATACGAATATCGTCTCGTACCTCTTCAAGCGAGACAGTCGTGCGGCGTTATATGCGCCACATCTCTTGGATCGTGAATTGGCGGTATCTCTGATGACGGTGGCTGAACTCTTTCAATAGGCCGCCATTCGCAACTGGGGAAAGCCGCGCGTGCGGTGGCTTGAACAACTCCTCGATCATTACACGATTCTGCCGGTTGATATGGATCTGTGCCGGCATTGGGCCGAGGTACGCGCCACACGAAGTAAAGCTGGTCTCCCAATTTCGCCGCAAGATGGATGGATTGCCGCAACGGCCCGCCGATACAAGCTGGCGCTTGTGACCCATAACCCCGATGATTACCAACAGATCTCAGGACTGACAATGATCACCGAAGCATGAGGGTGTGTTAGAAGCGACACGTAAAAATGCTTCCTAAGAGACTGTTTGAAAAGTCGTCTGAACCGGCAATTGCAGGATTAAGCGCTTGGTTGTAGCGGGGGGGCGGTTGTAGCGAACTGTGGAGCGCGCAAGCCATGCTTGTGTGCGGCAACATGGCTGCCGCATTCCACCCCCCTTTTCAAACAGCTTCTATGGCTGTGTTATTGTGCGTTTGCGACCAATGACATAGTCGCAGTCGTTGAATGCCGTCCACCAATCTTCTTTCAAGCGGAAACCAGTATGCCAAAAGCTATCTATACCGAGGTTGTTATTCCTGACATCGTTCGCAACGCCATCACACTCGCTACGCAGCTCGGCTTTCCCATGATGCCGGAAGGTCGCCAGCCTGGCTATCAGGGGCTGCCATCCGCCTGTGTTCCGCAGGTTGGGCGTCTGCTGCACGTGTTGGCAGCAAGTAAGCAGGGTGGTCGAATCGGGGAACAGGGGACGGGTGCTGGCGTCGGCACAGCTTGGCTTGCCAGCTGGCTTGCCGGGAGCGCGACCCTGCTATCTGTTGATATCAATGTGCGCTACGCTGAAGCTGTCGCGGACCTGTTTCGCGACGACCCACGAGTCACGATCCAGACCGGCGATTGGCATACGGTCATGCATAGCGGTGAACCCTTTGATTTGCTCTTCTATTGATGCAATGCCACGAGCCGACTTGGCGTATGAGAACTGGGATATGGTCACCGAATTGGTTGCCATCGGCGATCAGATCATGTATGGATGATCTGACGCCGGTTGCCTTGTGGCCATCCGATTGGGACAACACCAATCGATTATAAGCGCGAGTTTGCATTTGAGAGGCTGTCTGAAAAGGGGTATGGAATGCGGCAGCCAGATGATTACACCTGTCATGGACTGCTCATTTTCACTGTTCTTCTTTCAGATATCTTTCTTTGAGAATGTGGCAGCCATGACATTACAATACCTAGACTCGTTAGTACAGCGAGATGATATGGCC
>JAKSDJ010000972.1 GCA_022360155.1 Chloroflexales bacterium
GACCACGAAAAACACCACATCATCTCGAATGCTTCCTGCACCACCAACTGCCTCGCGCCAGTCGCAAAAGTACTCAACGACCATTTCGGCATCGACCGTGGCCTCATGACGACGATCCACGCCTATACGATGGACCAGAACCTACAGGATAACGTCCACAAAGACTTACGCCGAGCCCGGGCCGCCGCTGTCAACATGGTGCCGACAACGACTGGCGCCGCGAAGGCAATAGCGCTCGTTATCCCTGAGCTCAAAGGAAAGTTCCACGGATTCGCCGTACGGGTGCCAACTCCCACGGTTTCCATGGTCGACTTCGCAGTTCTGCTCAACCGTCCGACCAGCGTCGAAGAGATCAATCAGGCGTTCATCGAAGCGAGCGAGAGCGAAGAACTCGATGGTATTCTCGGCGTCAGTTCTGAAGAACTCGTCAGCAGCGACTTTATTGGTACAACCTATAGCAGCGTTGTTGACCTGCCATTGACCATGGCAATGGGCGACAACTTCTTCAAGGTCATTTCGTGGTATGACAACGAGTGGGGATATTCTGTGCGGGTAGCCGACTTAACGGCATACTTGGCGGACGCTTTCTAAACAGCTACATTACAACAACGCACTGGCTACCCGTATAGCAAGCGCTACACGTCGCCAGTCAGAGGAGCGGTTCAATTGCGAGCCGGGCAGTATAATCGCTGCCCGGCTTTGGTCTGATTGGCTCGAACGTGCTATTACAACGCGCAAGAAGCTCCAGTTCGCGCGTACAATGGGGACACTGCGCAATATGATGCGCAACATACTTCCGTTGCTCCCAGTCTAACAAGCCCAGGTGATAATCCACCAAGACTTCACTGGAGGGGCAAAGCAGACGATAGAGTCTGGCGCGCAGCGCCTGCTGCAATCGGCGGAGTTGTTGCGCGCGGCCAGAGCAAGAGGGACAGATCCGCAAATGATCGAGGATTTCCTCGTCTGCCTCTTTATCCAGCGCCGCAATCAGCGCTCGATCATTAAGGGGCGCCTGGATAATGCAGCCCTTTGACCCGTCAACGTCCATAGCTGGCTCCTGTCATGTAGTAAAGGGATGTATAACCCTCCCGCTACATAGAAAACGCAGCCAGCACACTTTTTTACATAGCCTAAGCTTACGATTCAGGTACGTTTTCCATGCCAATAAGCTGACGCAACTGCGGATTGCGGCCTAACCGCCCCAAAACATTGCGCTTGGCATTATAAACGTCGTTCACATTGGCGAACAGATCTCGGCAGCGTGCATAAATAGCCCGTGGCGTCAACCCTAATACAAATGAGCAGTAAACGACGATGCGCTCACTCTCATCATTGAGCTGCTCGTTGATAAAACGCCAGAACTCTTCGCGATGCACGCGATTCATCGCTTCCTCGTCGGGCGCATGTTGTGGCGTCTGACTTGGATGGAGCGTGTCTTCGGGCAACATCTCAGCCCACGACTGCGCACGCACCGTATCAATTACCACACTGGTGGCGCAAAGTTGCAAGTAGTGCAATAACGACGCCAGCGTCGAGAATGACTCAAATTTCTCGGGCGTCACTGCCCGCCAGAATTTGGTAAAAGCGCCAATCACAAAATATTCGCTGCTTTCGCCACTGCTCGTGAATGCACTGGTGCGCCGCACCCATCCTTCGACTAACCCATTATAATGCTGGAAAAGTAATTCCCATGCAGCTTCATTGCGTTCGACCAAAGCTCGACGGAACAACTCATAGCTGTAGCGCGTGTCGTGCGGCTGTCCTCGATAGAACCGCTCGCTTTCGACGGCACAGCGCCGCATAAGTGTGCCCAGATCCATCTGCGCCAGCGTCGTTTCGTGCTCGGTAGTAAGTTCGCTCGCAGACCAGGACCCATTCAACGTAACCGATGAAGCTGAAACTGTTTGGGTCCGAATATCGCTGTGCTGCACCATCATAGCCTCCTCATCATGTGACTGCGAACGGGCGTGTGTGCATTACTTTCGCTGTTCGATGCTGCCAGCATAGCAAAAGCCTGCTGCGGTGGCAGTTCGGTCGAACTACGGCGAAACTACGGAACGCACGCCGTCGCCCACTACCCTGATTGTATTAGTTCAGGCAGTGCTTGAGAAGGCAATGAGATGAGCAACAGATGACAGATGTTACGATAACATGTCGTAGCTTGTGACGTCGCTTCGAAGAGGATGTCGCCCTTTATCGCCAGGAGAGTCGAGCAGAAGGGAAGGAAGTGGCTCCAGAGAGGCTAGCTGATCATTGGCGAAATCGTGCGTAGAGCGATTCCGATCTATCAGGAAAGCGCGCATTCCGAGCGAACGTGCTGCATTGACATTGTCGGAACAATCATCAACAACAGCGCAGTATTCGAGTGATTCGCCTAGCATATCCGCAACGGCATAGAAAGCGCGCGGATCTGGTTTGCGTACGCCGAGCGTTGTTTGTGATGCCACCAGGGCGAATAATCCAGGATCAACCCCCACATGCTCAAGCGTACGCTCAATACTAGGCAACTCAAAGTTGGTCAACAGCGCCAATCGCATTCCCACAGTCTGGAGGGCTTGCAGACATGTCGCTGTGTCGTCAAACGTCGCAAAACACGTATAATAGGTCGCGCCAATATCACAAAGAGCGTTTATTTGGCCGTCATCCAGGTCGCACCCCTCGGTCGCGCTGTTCCAGAAATGCCGCCAGAACGCAGATTCTTCCGCACTATCGCGCGGCCAGGGACCAGGCCAATTCGACCAAACCGCTAGCACGCTATCGAGGGAGAGATGAGGAGCGACGATGGTAATTTGTGCACCGAATGCCTCTAGAGCATGCGGCTCGAAGTAGAGCAGCGTATTATCACGATCAAAGATGACGGTACGAATGTTCATATACCTGCATGATATCCATTCTCGCCACCACTGGTGCGCGGGAAAGAACGCGAACAAAATTGGTTTAGACAGTGCTCTGTGTTCCTATCATCAAGTTATTTCAAAGATACAAACGCTGTAGAAAGCATTTTTTGCGAATGGCGTAAGGGGTTTACCAACGCTGGGTCATGCGAATCCTTTCAGAAAGCTTACAACATTTTGCCCAAGCGCATCGACAGCATAGCCGCCCTCCTGAATAAGCAGAGTCGGTAGGCTGAGTGCGGCGAGGCGGGCGCCAATCGCCTGGTAAGCGCTGCTAGACAGTGCAAAGTCACCCAAGGGATCGCCGGCAAAGGTATCGAATCCTGCCGAAACGATGAGCCAACTGGGATCGTAAGCGCGGATAGCTTCGAGCGCTCTATCAAGGACAGTGAGAAAGCGCTCGTCGGTTACCCCAGCTTCCAGAGGAAAGTTGAGATTGCACCCAAGGCCAGGGCCTGCGCCCAATTCGTCAGCATTGCCCAAGAAGTAGGGGTACTCGCGGGCCGGATCGGCATGGATGGAAATAAACAATACATCGGCCCGCATGTAGAAGATTTCCTGCGTACCATTGCCGTGGTGGAAGTCGATATCGAGGATGACCGCCGACTGCGGTGATTCTACGGCGCCCATTCTAGAGCTCTGCTCAAGCAGGTATTGTGCAGCAATCGCCGCGTTGTTGAGAAAACAGTAGCCGCCGCAGAGGCTCCGTCCGGCGTGGTGCCCCGGCGGGCGGCAGAGCGCATAGACGATCCGCTCGTCATCCTCCAGCAACAACGCAGCGCCGGTCAATGCAACATCGGCGCTAGCCCGAGCGGCGGCGTAGGTTCCCGCCACAATAACCGCGCTGAGGTCGAAGCAGTAGTAGCCGGCGTCGGCCTGTGGATTGGCGGAATAGCGGCGTATGCTGTGCAGAGGAAGCGTGTCGGGGATCACCCCGGAGGGCGGATGTCCAGCAGCAACCCACTGCGCATAGGCTCGTTCGAGATAGGCGACATAGGCAGCATCGTGGACGGCGAGGATCGGGTCGAGGCCAAAGCGACGGGGCGCTACGACAGAACCAATTGCGGCCTGCTCCAACGCAGCCCGAATGATCTCGGCCCGCCTCGGCGCCTCGTGATAGGGCACGATTTGACCGGCTAGTATCTCGTGCGCCGGATCGTGCTGGCTATGCTCAGGGGTGTAGACGACAATCATGGCTCGGCATTGACATCGACAACGACCCGCCCCCGCACCTGGCCGCGCAGAATCGCCTGACTCAAGACCGGTACGTCCTCAAGCGGCACGACCTGGGTCATCTGGTCGAACAGATGCAACGGCAGATCGCGAACCAATCGCGCCCAAGCCGCCTTGCGGCGCTCCTGCGGACACGAGACCGAGTCAATGCCGAGCAGATTGACACCGCGCAAGATAAAGGGAAAAACGGTCGTATTCAACGCCAGCCCCCCGGCATTGCCGCAAACAGCGATACTGCCGTTGTATGCTATTCCGCGCAGCACACCGGCGAGCGTATCACCGCCAACGGTGTCCACAGCGCCAGCCCAGCGCTCCGATTCGAGCGGGCGGGTGGACGCGGCGGCCAAAACCTGGCGATCGATAATATCGCGGGCGCCGAGCGAGCGGAGGTAGTCTGCCTCTGCCGTACGTCCGGTCGAGGCCACGACGTTGTAGCCAAGGTGGGCAAGTATCGCCACCGCTACACTGCCTACACCACCAGATGCCCCGGTTACCACAACCTCCCTGTTATCCGGGCGCAACCCGTGCTCCTCCAGGGCCATAACCGCCAACATCGCCGTCAATCCGGCGGTTCCAACGCCCATCGCTTGCTGCAAACTCAGACCTTCGGGCACGGGCACAAGCCAATCAGCCTTGACCCGCGCTCGCTGGGCCATCCCACCCCAGTGGCGCTCGCCAACAAACCAGCCGGTCAGAATAACCTGATCGCCGGCTTTGAAATCCACTGAGTCCGACTCAACGACGGTACCGGCAAAATCAATCCCCGGTATCATGGGATACTGTCGCACGATTCGACCTTGACCAGTAATTGCCAGGCCGTCTTTGTAGTTAAGGCTCGAATAGGCTACAGCAACCGTTACATCGCCTGCAGGCAAGGTGTTGGCCTCCAGCGATACAATGTTCGTCTTGACGGATTGTTCGTGCTGCTCTAACAACAGCGCTTTGAAGGTATTGTCTGCCATCCTCTTTCTCCTCGTTCTCTCTCTTTGCATCGGGACACAGCCGCTCTACAGTTGAGCGATTATAGCACGATACGGTCTTGATACTCGCCACAGATCGCATTTGCGTAAGAGAGCCACTGGCGCTACACTACGCCGAAACTGTACTATACGCAAGAGAGTGCTAGAGAGGAACATCGCAAGAGCGATGAGTGAGACAACCCGTCCCCGGGCGCGTCGCCAGGTCGTTGGGCGGAGACCCGGGTTGACACCCTATTATTTCATCGCCGAACAAACGCAGGAACATCTCGTTCTGCAATCACATCCCGATGCGAATAAGCGCGCGGGGTATAGGGTTATGGCGCGCGGAGGCGCGTTCTTGCTGCTGGCCCTGCTCATTTTCTGCTTGGGGGTTATCAGTGGTGCGCAACTGCCGGGCGGCAGCTTTGGTAGTATCGCGATTACAACATTGGTCGGCGGGTTTCTTGCCGGATTAGGGTTTCTTCGCTTCACCGGCGGTCTGGCGGTTGCGAGTACCGCCAACCAGATTACAGTCGATGCACAGGAGCGCACGATCACCTTCATTCAGACGAACCGCATCGCCCGCCAGCGCAAACAGACGCTCGGTTTCGAGCAGGTTGCGCGGCTGCGCTTCCGCCCGCGTTTCTTTATCACCACCGGCTTGCTCAGTCGCCGCTATCGGATTATGGGCTTCGAACTCGTCACAACCGATGACGAAGTCTGGCTCATAGACAGCGCCGTCGCGCCAGACGCCCTGGAAGCGACCGCCGTCGCACTGGCCACGCTGCTTGAGCAAGACATCGAAGTGTCGACAACAGCGCTAGGGCCAGCCAGGGCGGAACCCTGACTGGCCCTGGCTACAGAGAGCGGCAAGGGAGAACTCTTATGGCGCTGGCGGCGGCACCTGAGGATAGACGATCCCCGCTTCTATGCCCCACTGGAACCAGTTGTTCACAAGCGTGCCCGACAACAACACCCCAACGGCTCCCGTAAACCCGCACAGCCACGCAAACCAGAACGCCCACAAGTGGATGCTATACGCATTCGCATTGAAGCCCATAATCCAGCGCCAGAGCAGTTGGGCGCGTTCGGTGCCGGTGCCAGGCGCTTCGATCTCGGCATTCTCTTCGTGCGCGGCATACTTCTCCAGCGACCAGATCGTCGCCGCATGCATCGAAAGCAGCAGGGTCGAGCCCAACAAGAAGAAGATCGAGAGCATATGGAACGGATTGTAGTAGAAGTTGCCATAGCGAACGCTTACATTATTGGTCCAGTCCAGCAGCGCCTTGATACCATGCGCTGGCGCTTCCGACCAATCGCCCATAACCATAGGGCGGATAACGTAGATAACCAGGTACAGAAAGATCGCACTGGTGAAGCCATAAGCCAAATAGGGCCTGATCCCCAGTGTGCGCGCACGCGTCCAGATATGCAGCAGCCAGGCAAAAATTGAGACTGTCAAGAAGAATGTTGAGATCAACCACCAGCCGCCCTGATCCAATGGCGGAAAACTCAAGCCATAGACTGCAGGTGGCGGGTCGAGTTGCAGAACGACAAAATACTTGACAAAGGCTACTGGATTAAAGTTTGCCTGAGCCAGCAGCGTGAACAACCAGATAAAGGTAAAAATGCCGCCGGTAATAAAAGCGATCGTGTTCCAGAAACCCAGGTAGTATGGGCCAAATTGCGAGTCAAAGCCAAGATTCTCCAGCACTGGCAGATAGCGGATCTTCCCGATGCGCCCATCGCGCCTGGGGCCAAGTTCCAGATCAGCAGGTTGCCGGCTCTGTGGAAAACGTATCGACGCCATAGTTCTACTCCTCGCTAGACCCCGCTCCACCAGGGGAGGTTATTCCAGAAATTCCAGAACGACACCCAGTCCTGCACCGGCCAGCCCGAGAGGAGAATGCACAAGTCTGCCGAGAGAATCCCGCCAGCGGCAACAATTGCACCCAACCGGTGAATACCCGTCTCACCGACGGAGTAGTACTGCACATCGCGAAAGAAGATGTTCTCGATATCAGCGCCCTCTGGACCGCGATATTGCGTCGCGCTGAGAATCAGCGAGCCGTGCGCGGCCAGCAAGAAGGTCGAGGTAAATAAGCCGGTTATACCTATCGCGTGGAATGGATTGTAGAAGAAGTTGTTATAGCGATAGCCAAAGTTCGAGACCCAGTCTAGGTGCGGCATCACGCCAAGCACAAAGCCCTCGTGCCACTGACCCAGCGCAACCGGGCGAATGATCTGCAAAACACACCAAGCCGAGAAAACTACGCCATAAGAGATCGGCACGTGATAGCCCATCTCAAGTTTACGGCAAATATCGACCTGACGCATCATCCAACCGAAGAAGGCCAATGTAGCGAAGAGAACGGTCATCTGCCAAACAAACCCCGGCTCACCCGGCGTTTGCAGAGCCAACCCAACCTCCGCCGGCGGCGGATCGATCCGCCCGGCGAAGAAGTTTTGCGCATAGTTGAAAGGGCCGTTAAAAACGGTTTCGTTGAGATAAAAGTAAGACCCAATCACAATACTGACAATCGTAATAAAACCCCAGAATCCAACATAGAACGGTCCTACCCAAAAGTCGAACGGGTCCACCCGAAAGATGGCCGCAAAGGTTGATCCGCCCGGCTTACGGTAAGCGGCCTCAATTTCCGCCACGGTACGCCCACCAGGAACCCGCGTTGCGCGGGCGCCATCAACCACAGTGAACGAGAGGTCGGGAAAACGAGGATCCTTTGGCTTGGCAGAACTCATAGCCATACCTTTCCAGGCGCTGATGGCACACAGCCCCAGGCACTCCGTAATAATATAATGTACTTATGCGCAAAACCTACCATCCTCACAGCGAGAGGAGGCCCAGGTTGTTGTTGCACGAAGGATAAAAAATAGTAGGATCTCTTGCAGTATAGTACAGGGAGCAATCCTTGTCAAGCAGCTTCTTTCAGATTTTAGTGCATCAGAAAGCGGTAGCCTTGTTGATATCAGGTTGCTTCATGAAACAAAAAACGCAGGTTCTTGATCGAACCTGCGTATCGCTCTTAAAAATTGCCTGTGAGTCAAGTAGACCAGGGAAACGGGAATTTATTTCAAAAGCAAAAGTTGCTATACAGTCATGCGGCGAAACACCTCGCCAGCAGCATAGCCGGCTGGCTGGCCCGCCTCACGGGCGCGCTGGCGCACCCGGTCAGCCCAACCGTCCACCTCATCGAGTTGGCTGTGATGTTCAGCCAGGGCAGCCACCTTCAAATCCAGGGTGGCACTGATATCCTCGGTGTGGTCGGGTTGCTCCGCCGACCAGAGATACAACGCCTGAGGCCGCCAGACGCCAATCCCGATCTGGCTCAGACCGGGCATATATAAGTGATCACGCGCGCTGACGATCCCTTCAATCACCGCAAAACCAACCGCGCGGTGGTCGGGATGCAACATATAGTGCTTCCACGGATCATGGCTAAAAACAGCATGGGGCTTGAAGTGGCGGATATACAGCGCTATCTCGGCGCGTAACGCTAGCGTCGGCTCGAGTTCGCCATCGTTGTAACGCAAGAACACAACGCGCTTGACGCCAAGCTTTGCTGCTGCTGCACGCTGTTCGACCTCGCGCAACTCCGAGAGACGGTAGCTGTTCATTTCCGGATCGTGGCTGCCCTTGTTGCCATTGGTGCAAATGATATACGAAATATCCCAACCTTCTTGAGTAAATTTTGCGATTGTGCCGCCACAACCAAACTCATTGTCATCAGGATGCGCGCCAATGACGAGGACGCGCCGCGGTTCATCTGCTGGATTTGTCATAGATGTGGTTCTCCTCTTCTTTGTTTCCAATCAAAACAATATCTATGTTCTACTATATTACGACACATTCGCCAACCGACGCGCCGCTGGCTGCGCAACAGTCCCATGCTCGATCACATTGTCATAGAGACGGCGCATACGCCGCGCAACACTACTCCAGCTATAACTCAGCGCGCGCCGGCGCGCGCCACAACGTAATTCGGCCCGGCGCATATCATCGGCCAACACAAGTTCGAGCCGGTCAGCCAGCGCAACAGGGTTGTCGTGGGGGATCAACAGGCCGCTACGCCCATCCTCGATCGTACTAGAGAGACCGCCAACGTTCGAGGCGACGACTGATGCGCCACACGCCATAGCTTCAAGCGCGACCATACCAAATGACTCATAATGCGATGGAACCGCAACCGCATCAACAGCGGCATAATAGTCCGGTAATTGTTCTTGTGACTGCGCTCCCAAAAACTGGACCGCAGCAGTAACGCCGAGTTCGTGTCGCAGGGCATCCAAACGGCGTTGTTCGGCATTCCACCGTTCAGGCGCAGACTCGGGCTCCCCGCCGATCACGAGCACGCGCAGCGTATCCTGCCAGGCAGGTCGGCGTTGACCGAGCAGCGCCAAGGCCTGGATCAGGCTGTCGATACCCTTCAACGGCTCCATCCGGCCCACACACAGTAACAGTTGCTGTTCTAGAGAGAGCCCCAGACGCTCACGGGCTAGACTTTGCGGCTGAGGCTGGAAGCGCCGGAGATCGACCCCGCAAGGAATGACGGAAATTCGCGCGGCCTCCGTTCCATAGTTCCAGACCATCTGCGCACGATCCAGAGGCGTCGCCGCGACAACGGCGTCAACCTCTTGCAACAAACGTCGCTCAAGCGCAATCCGCTGGCGTGTCTCGGTCTCTTCAGCACTGCGGGCCACGCTATTTTTCATCGCCGCGAGCGTATGGAACATATGAACTACTGGCACGCCCCAACTACGGCGCAGGCGCAAACCCGCCTCGCCCGAGAGCCAATAGTGACTATGGATCAAATCGTACGATAGATCGTGGCCATCGGCAAAGCAGCGAACTCGATTAACGAACTCGGGGAGATAGGTTAGCACCCAATTTTTGTCGTAAGGCGCGGCGGGGCCAGTGTGGACATTAATCACACGAACACCGCACGATAACGGTACAATCGTCGGCGCACGCCGGTCCTGGCTGCGGGTAAAAATATCCACCGGCACACCGCGCCGTCCCAACTCACGGGCAAGTTCGCGGACATAGACATTCATGCCGCCGGCTTCCTTGCCTCCCAGGCGAGCCAACGGACTACTATGCACGCTGAGCATTGCAATACGCATGGAGCTGTGTCCTCAAATTTACGAAATGCCGCACATCCTGACAGAGCCCTTGATATAGGCTATCCGACAGATCAGGCATTTTGGTGCGGCAATCTCTTCGAACCCTCTGAATGTTGTACCATAAGTAGGGAGAGGACACAAGCGACCGGAGGCGGATGAACGGGGCTGCAGCAACATCCTGTGACAGAATGCAGACTCGCAGATACTGTGCAGATCGATACAGATCATAAGAGAGAAGGCTCTCCGCGAACGCATGCACTGTGCTGGTCAGCGGAGTACTGGGCCAAGCTGATCAATGTGTAGGCAGGGCTACTCTGCCCCGCATGAGCGCACCGTTTCGCAAAGAGCTAGAAAAACAGACTTCACTCTAAGGTTTTACAACAACGTACTTCGGACCACTGCTCGCGGTCAGAATCACACTGTTGCGGACCGCCGAACACGGCAACTCCGTCCCATCCCAATCGAAACATTGGACTGTGGAGCTAGCGGGTGCAGGGATCACGACATCCTGATCCACATCCGACCAGAAAACGGTGACCAGCTCATTTCCACGCGCAAAGCGATAGCCCTCCGCCGGTATGGGCAGGTTCGCCAATTTTTCCTGATAGGTAGCGCCGCGCAGCATTGCTGCCACTTGCTGGTAAGCCTGATACGCCGGACGCTTTGACGATGGATTGCCCGGTTCAATCAGTGCCGTATTCCTAAAACTGTCATTATCATACACATACCAGATAAAGCCCATTATATCTTCGGTAAGCGCCCGCGTGTATGCTCGGCCAACAAAATCGGCCTGAGCTTGGCGGCAGGCATCCGAAACCGTTGGACAGAGCAGCGCCCCTTCGGTATTGAACAGCGGTTTCTGGACATTATACGCCGCCATCACATCGCGCAGATAGCCAATCTTCCAATCAACGTCGCCCAGCGTTCCATCGGCGGTGCCATTGTAGTATGAGTAAGAGTGGTACGAGAGGATATCGAAGGAATCCGCTGCATCTGCGCGGAAAATTCCTTCAATGAACCGTGCCGAGAGGCCTGTATTTTTCACCGGATCATATGGTTGATCGAGCAAGAGCCCGCCATTCAGCACCTGCGCCTGTGGATCAGCCGCTTTGATCGCCGGATAAACAACCTTTAACATCTCGCCATATTGATGACCGCCGTAAAATGGATCCTTTACTAGACCCCAACACCCATAGCCCGGGTCACTCGGAAAAATATATGCATCGGGCTCATTGCCGATTTCCCAATACTTTACATTGTAAGGCGGCTTACTATAGCGCTGTACCGCTGCGGCCATAAAATCGGCAAACGCCCGATACTTGTCTGGATTGATGGGGGCGCAGGTGGCCTGATAGGGCTCAGTGGCCCAGTGCGGGCTTGCAAGAACCACCAGGATAAGATTTATATTATGTTGACTGGCCGTAATCATTTCCTGTTCCATTGCTTGAGTTTGCGGAGAGTCCCAGCGATAATCGCCCCCTTCAACTGGTTCGATGTTCTTCCATAGTAAAGCGCCACGGCGCACCCACGAAAGCTCTAATGCAATCAAACCTTGCAAATTACCCTCGGACGCAAGTCGGCCGGTTTGCATGCCAAACACACTGGGTTTTGCAGGGCCAGCAACCACAAAAGGAAGAAAAGCCGTATGCGTCGAGTTGGATTGGGCACTTAAAGGGTGCAAGAACAGAACACCCAAAAGGCCGAAAAAACCGATAAGGCACAAAAGTGTGGTTGTGATATGGGAAAAACGATGGGGCATAAGTTGTACCTATATCTACGCTAATACCCAAACAAACAGAGTCAAAGAAGGCGCATTATTTCTCATCAAAAACCATCAGAACCAGATTGGCTGATTTCGACAGGTTCCAACCATATGTTGTTATCACAGTACCGACAAGATGTGGACGAGGCAAGATAACATTGATTGTGCTGAGGAGTGCTGCAAAGCAAACTGCCAGAAGCAACAGACGAGATGAAGAAGAGGGCATGGCAACCTTTCTGGACTAAAAGATTTCCTTAACTTTATTTTAAACAAACGAATATTCAAGAAAACATCTACCATATCAAAATTACGAAGACATTGCAACGCAGAGGCGAGCCAACAGTTCTGCGTCAAAGTTCTGCAATGGAATGCAGATAACGTACATAGGCACAGATGTGCGTAGAAATCTGTCAATCCGTTGACACAAATGCGTGGAGGTGAAGATGAACGCAAAAATCCGCGGCGATGGTGGAGGTGAAGAACACTTCTACGAAAGGCGAGGGCTTTCTTTGTAGAGGAGTTTGCAAAACTAGCTACCTTAACGATAGCGAGTCTCACAAATAGCAAGTGGAGGAACAAAGCGGTGAGCTGACATAGGGCGCACACGCAAGATGCGACATCTACCGAATCAATATCCTACGGAGCGTCTCCTTCACTCCCAAAGGCGATAGCGCAACAACGCAAGGATC
>JAKSDJ010000737.1 GCA_022360155.1 Chloroflexales bacterium
AGAGGCAGGAGCTGCCCTGGCTGCGCTGGTGGAACAGCGAGGGGAAACTGCTGCCAACCCCTGAAGATCGCGCCGAGCAAGAGGCGGCTCGCGCTGAGCAAGAGGCGGCTCGCGCTGAGCAAGAGGCGGCTCGCGCCGAGCAAGAGGCGGCTCGCGCCGAGCGGCTGGCAGCGCAGTTGCGCGCGCTTGGGATCGAACCAGAAGCGTAATAACACTGGGATACGGAGAGGCGTATGAGTACTGTCGCGGAACCGCAACGTGAAACGATTCCCATACTCAATAGCGGCGATCAGCTCTCACGACGCGAATTCGAGTGTCGCTATCGGGCGATGCCGGAACATGTCAAAGCTGAGTTGATTGAGGGTGTGGTGTATGTTATATCTTCACCAGTACGAGTTGAGAAACATGGCGAACCGCATAGCTGGCTGAATGGTTGGCTTCTCGTGTATGCTGCGCATACGCCTGGTGTTCGCATCGCCGACAACATTACCGTGCGGCTCGACATTGACAACGAGTATCAGCCCGATATCGTCTTGCGTCTTGAAGCAGCATGCGGCGGTTCGTCGTCGATCTCGCCTGACGATTACCTGGAAGGCGCTCCCGAGCTCGTCGTGGAGATCGCTGGCAGCAGCGCCGCGATCGACCTGCGTGACAAGCTGCGGGTGTATCGGCGCAGCGGTGTGCGCGAATACATTGTCTGGCAAACTCATGATAACCAGCTCGAGTGGTGGGAACTGTGTGATGGCGAATATGTGCCGCTCACGTCCGACGCTGATGGCTTGATGCGGAGCCGTGTCTTCCCTGGCCTCTGGCTGGATGCGGCGGCGCTGCTCAAGGGCGACTTGGCGACGGTACTGGCCCAACTCCAACAGGGTCTGGCAAGTGCGCCGCATGCCGCGCTTGTTGCCCAAAATCGTGACGCCCTGGCTGCGAAGAGGTGATGCGATGGTCCCCACGTACACGGGGATGGTATGCGATACAAGCTCTGTGTCAATCTGTGCTCATCTGTTTGGGATGATGAAGTAAATGGGAACAAGGAGGAGTGGATGAGGCGGTGAGGCCAGGAGATGACTGACGGTTGATACACCCTTTGGAGATTGGCAACCTGAAATCGTAATCTGCGTAGATCAAGGAGGATTTGATGTCGTACCGCATAGGAGTCGATGTCGGCGGCACGTTCACCGACCTGATGCTGTTCGATGAGGACAGCGGTCATTACTGGCGACACAAAACCCCGTCAACGCCCCACGATCCTTCGGTTGCCGTGCTGCAGGGCATTACTGCCATCTGCGCCCAAGGCGGAGTCAATCCCGCAAGCATCGCCCAGATTATGCATGGCACCACGGTGGCGACCAATGTCATCCTCGAAGGCAAAGGCGCGCGCGTTGGTCTGGTTACAACTAAAGGGTTCAAGCAGATCCTGCATCTGGCTCGCTCGCAGACCCCTGGTCCGCTCGCCGGCTGGATGATTATGATCAAGCCCGAGCCGCCGGCAACGCTGGCCGACACCCGCGAGGCCTACGAGCGGATGAGCGCCCACGGCGCTGTTGTACATGAATTGGATGAAGCCCAGGCCAAGGCGGTGCTGCGCGAATTGATCGACAGCGGGATCGAATCGCTGACAATCTCCCTGATCAACTCCTTCGCCAACGCTAGCCACGAGAAACGACTGAAAGCGATTGCACAAGGCCTCGCTCCCTATCTGCCGCTCACGATTTCTTCGGAAGTGTTGCCCGAGTTTCGCGAGTACGAGCGCACCCTGACTGCAACGATGAATGCGTATGTGAAGCCCAGGGTGCGGCACTATATCGCAAACCTCGACAGCCAGCTCAAAGGCAAGGGAGTCAACGCCAGTTTGCACATCCTGCGCTCTGATGCTGGTCTGATGACTGCCGCCACCACCGAGGAGAATCCGGTCTACACCCTGATGTCTGGTCCTTCGGGCGGGGTCGCCGGTGCGCTGCATATCGCCATCCGTGCGGGACACCCGAACATCCTGACGTTCGATATGGGCGGCACCAGCACCGATGTGGCGTTGTGCAAGGGCGAACCGACCATTGCCCGCGAGACGGTGCTGGGCTATTTCCCGGTCAAGGCGCCCTCGGTCGATGTGCGCAGCGTTGGCGCCGGCGGCGGCTCCATCGCTCACGTCCCGGCATTGACCAAGGCGTTGCGGGTCGGCCCCCAGAGTGCGGGCGCCGATCCGGGGCCAGCTTGCTATGCCAGAGGCGGCGCCGAACCGACCGTGACCGATGCCAACGTGGTCTGCGGCTACCTGCCGCCCCAACTCCTCGGTGGGGCGATGCAGCTTGATGTTGCGCCGGCGAAGGCGGCTGTGCAGAAAATCGCCGACGCCATCGGCTTGAGTTTGGAAGATGCGGCGGAGGGTATCCTCAAAATCGTCAATGAGAATATGTTTGGTGCGCTGCGGCTGGTCTCGGTGCAGAAGGGCTACGACCCGCGTGAGTTTGCGCTCATGGCCTTTGGCGGCGCCGGCCCGTTGCATGGCAATGCCCTGGCCGAGTTGATGGGCAGCTACCCGGTCATTGTTCCGCCCGCGCCCGGCTTGCTCTGCGCGATGGGCGATCTCAGCGCCGACTTCCGCGACGAGTTTGCCCGCACCTACATCCGTACCGTTGATCAGATCGACCACGCGGAGATGGCGGACTTCCTCAAAGAGTTGGGCGACGAGGCGCAAGCCATGCTGGTCGCCGAGCAGATCCCGCCCGAGCGCCAAGAGATTCGCTACAGCGTCGATATGCGCTACTACCGCCAGGGCTACGAAATTCCTATCGATGTCAGCCCCGATGAGTTTCAAGCCAACGGCAGCGTTGCGTTAGCGCAACGCTTTAACCAGACCCACGAGCGCATGTATGGCTTCCAGCTTGATAGCGCTGTCGAGGTGGTTAATCTGCGGGCGGTAGGGATTGGCCGCGTGACCAAGATTGCGCTGCCGGAGGCTGAACCAGGTTCTGCCGATCCCAGCGTTATGCACTATGGCGAACAGCCCATCTACCGCAACGGCGAGTGGATTGCCGCCCAGCTCTACGATCGGACGAAGCTCAAAGCCGGAATGCAGGTCGAAGGACCGGCGATTATCACTGAACTCGACTCGACGACGGTCGTCCTGCCGCACCACACGGCGACAGTGGACCGCTATTTCAATCTGTTGATCAATCGAGCTTAGGCGATAGTTTTGAATGACAAAGGATAGGCAGTACACATTAGGGCAGAAGCCGCACCACGTCCGGAGCTGCCTGTAAGACTTGATGGGGATAAGTGCGCCTCCAGGGCAGCCGGTTCATGCGCCTCTGCATTTTTGGCGCTGCTCTGGAAGGCCATATGAAGATCTATGAAACCTCAGGACTACCTCACAGATACCAAAATCACCGTGTTACTCAACACGCTTGACTTCCAATTAAACGAAATCCAGCGCCAGCAAGATCATGAGCAACAGATCTTTCAATGGGCAATGAGCTTTCTTTTGACGCTCTTTGGTGCGATCATGGCTCTCTTTGGCGTCACGACAACCACCCAGTTTCCTGTGATCATTAAAATATTGGCATCCGTCATTGTTGTGTTCCCGATCGTCTTTTCTATGTATTGGATTTTTCGATTATCAGCGCAAGCCGTCAATAACGCCATCGCGGCGGAACGAATACAAAGCTTTTTGCTCCTGTTTCATCCCAACTACTATGGGCCGGAGGCGCTCTATCCTCAAGAGTGGCGAGGAAATTTGGCGAAGGACATCCGCAAGCGACGAACGCCTCTCTACTATGCGATTACCATGGTTATGATGACGGCGTGCCTGGAGATTTCAATTTGGACTTTGCTATAAGACGTGAGGACAGGAAACGCACCATAGTCGGCCAACGCCAACGGGCCAAGGGGAACAACTCCCCTTGGCCCTTTAGCATGTTTCGGCAGCAACAATGATTGACGCTACGCTTGCGACGCTGCCTCGATAGCCTCATCGCGTGTCACAAGAGACCTCTGCTTTGTGGCGCCATTGGTTGTGGCGCTGGCAGCGGCCCGTCGGGTCGCCTTCGCCACCGCCCACTTGAGCGGCTGCGGCGCTTTTGGCGCGGGCAGGCCGGTCTGCGCTTCAGCCGTTTCGAGCAGCTCGGAGAGCGCCGGGCCATAGTCAAAGTCTTTGATCCCGCCCCGTGCGGCGGCAAACTCGGCGCGCGCGGCGTCGGTCGCCGCACGGTCGATATCGAGCGTATCGGTCAGGACCACGCCGTAGTCACTGGCAGCCTTTTCCCGACTCACCAGCCCGTAGCGCACATCGCGCTGCACCGCCTCGGCTGGGCGGACCAGCGGATCTTTCCAGCCGCCGCCGCCCGCGGTGCGATACACCAGTTGGTCGCCGGGGAAGACCTCGATGCGGTCGCACTTCGAGGGCAGCACGGTTATTGTGCCGTCGGCGCGGCGCAGCAATTTAGTCGAGCGCATCCCCGTCGCTCCGCCGAGAATGCCCCAGGGAGGGGTCAGCCAGCGGTCGTCGTGAATCGAGATCTCGCCCGGCTCAAGGAAGGTATAGACCTTCTCGATGCCGTTGCCGCCGCGGTGCATACCAGCCCCGCCCGAGTCCATAATCGAGCTATAGGCGTCGATGCGGATGGGATAGTAGCTTTCCAGGTATTCGGTGGGGATGTTGGTAAACAGCGGCCACCAGGAGTGACCGTCCATCCCGTCGCCGATCGGTCGTCCCGGAATGCCGCCGTAGGTAATCTCCATCAGGTAGAAGAACTCGCCATTGTCATCGTAGCCTGAGTAGAGCAGGTAGGGGCTGGTGCCGTAGCCGGCTGCTGTGGTAAACTCGGGTGCCTTCTTCGCAAGGGCGCCGCCCAGCACGTCGAAGAGGCGGGTAAGCGCGTGGGTGCGGCAGCCAAGCGCTGCGGGGAACTCAGGCTGGATCAGGCTGCCCTTGGGCAGGTTCACGTGCAGTAGGTTGTAGAAGCCGTCGTTGAACAGGATCTGCGGATCGAAGACCATGATCAGATACACGCCGATGAACATGCGAAACATGCTGTCGTTGAGATAGAAGTTAATCGGCCCCAGCGCCTGCGGGTCGGTCCCGCTCCAGTCGAAGTAGGCCTGATCGCCCTCGCGCCAGATCGTCAATTTCATTTTGTAGGGGCCGTTGCCGAGCCCGTCGTCGTCGATATAGTCCTCGAAGTCTTGCGGCGTTTCGGGCAGGTTCTGCACGATCAGCTGTTGCATGGCGCGGTAGGTTCGATCCAGCAGCGCCTGACACGCGGCGAGGTAGGCGTCTTTCCCGAAGCGGTCGCACAGCTCGACCACGCGCTTCTCGGCGGTGCGGCAGGAGGCCGCGATGGCCATCAGATCGGCCCGGTTCATTTCGGGTTGCCGCACGTTGTTAAGCATGATGTCGAGCACTGCCCGGTTCAGCTTGCCCCTTTCGAAGATCTTGACCGGCGGCAGGCGCAGCCCCTCGCCAAAGATCGTCGTGGCGCCGGTGGGTAAACTCCCTGGCAGCGGCCCGCCAACATCTTGCATATGGCCGAACATCGAGGCCCAGCCAACCAGCTCAGCCGTATCGTCCGCGCCATAAAAGATCGGCAGGAGCACCAGCAAGTCGTTGACGTGCGAGATGGCGCCGCCGCAGAGATACGGGTCGGAGAGCATAATCACGTCGCCCGGCTCGATGCTCTGGTCCCACCGCTCCATCAGCCCGGCAATATAACTGCCGAACTGGCCGACGATCATCCTTCCGTGCGGGTCAGTAACCATGGGGAACTGATCGTGCTGCTCGCGGATGACCGGGCTCATGGCCGTGCGATAGAGCACCGCGTCCATCTCGTAACGCATGTTTTTGAGCGCGTTTTCAATGATATCGAGCGTCACCGGGTCGATGTCGATCTGGGGCATCGCGGCAAGTTTCACAGGCGCCATTGCAATCTCCTTCGCATCAGTGCTACAACAGTAAGAGACAAGGTTTCAGAATAACCAACGTGACGTTACGGTTCGGACTCGCTCCATAGGCGCGGCTTGCAGCCGCGCTGCCTTTCTATGGCGGAAAGTGACGTAATATGCGCTTTGCATCCACACCGACGACGGTTAAGCAGCTACAAACCATATTCTATCAATGAAGGCGCGCACCAGCTCTGCTAGAAGGAGCGCGGACAACACGACGCTCGCCGGGCTACGGCCCTTGAGCCATTGGAGCGGGCACATGGGTATGCCTCATCGTAACATAACTAGGTTAGGAATGGCAACATGCTTGTGGTTAGGGCTAGGTTAAAGTAGGCGCCGGTCGCAGATGGGTTGCCGAGCGAGGGTGAAGCGGTGGCAAGCAGGCGTAGCTGCATTCGTATGTGCATCAACTTGGATGGGACTATGTTCTCCGGCGACAGCCAGCGCTGCTTTTGGTGAAGCAGAGTCGCTGGCGGCAATCGTAGCACATACCAACATCATATATAATTGTGCTGCGATGCGGTGGACACTGGTATATTCGCCAGCCGCCGTCGGAGATTGACAAGTTTGGCGGCTTTGTCATCCTTACGGCCAGAATCATTGTTGTGACGACATTTGCCGATTGAAGGAGAAAGACTATGCCCGATTCCATTCCTGCCGACCGGAAATATGACTTGTACAGCCAATCAATGAAGAACGACCCTTACCCGGTCTTCGACCGTATGCGCCAAGATGATCCAATCTTTTCTCAACCGGGTATTGACGGCAAAACCATGATCTGGCTCCTCACCCGATACGATGATGTCGAGCTTTTGCTGCGGGATGATGACCGATTCGTGCGCGATCAACTCAATGCACTCCCGCCAGAACAGGCTCACCAAGCAAATGAATTGGAGGTGCTGCTCTCGAACCATATGCTCAACAAAGATGGGGCCGAGCACCGGCGATTGCGCAACCTGGTTAGCAAGGCTTTCACTCCTGCGCGAGTCAAGGCGTTACGCCCGCGCGTTCAGTCGATTGCTGACCGATTGATCGACGCTGTGCAAGATAACGGGCAAATGGATCTCATGGCCGATTACGCTTTCCAGTTGCCAACCATCGTGATTTCTGAATTGCTGGGTGTGCCCGTCGAAGACCGTAATCGTTTCAAAGCTTGGTCCTACGCTTTCGTGGCGCCCGCGCTTGACGAAGCCGCACAAGCCCGTGCCGCCCAGTTGATGCAGGAATTCGTTAACTACCTGCGCGAGTTGTTCGCGACTCGGCGTCAGGCGCCACAGGACGATCTCATTACTGCCTTGTTGCGGGCGGAAGAGTCCGGTGAACAACTCAACGAGGCAGAGTTGTTCAGCACGGTGGTATTGCTGATTGTGGCCGGGCACGAGACGACGGTCAACTTGATAGGGAATGCTGTGCTGGTTTTGCTCCGCCAGCCCGCAACCCGGCAGCTGCTTCAGGATAATCCATCCCAGATGGAGACGGCGATAGAAGAGTTTTTGCGCTATGACAGCCCCGTAGAGCGCTCCCTTATGCGCTGGGCGGCGCAGGACGCCGTCTTGGGCGGCTGCCAGATCAAGAAGGGTGACGTGGTAATCGGCATTATTGGCTCGGCCAACCGCGACCCCGAGCATTTCGACCAGCCAGAGACGTTGGACCTTCAGCGTGGCGGGCAACGCCATCTTGCCTTTGGCCACGGTGTACACTACTGTTTGGGCGCGCCCCTCGCCCGGCTGGAGGGCGAGATCGCCCTGAACACCCTGCTCCGCCGCCTGCCCAATCTGCGCCTGGCCGTGCCAGAGAGCGAATTGGTCTGGCGCACGGTGCCGATATTTCGTGGCCTGGCAGCCCTTCCGGTCGGATGGGATTAGCCTCGCCTAGTTCGGGCGGGCACGACGCTTGGGAACCGGTGCTGGGCGGCCCAACACGGTGTGTAGCCGACACCGCTGGCGCGGCCCTGACCTCCCGCTGCTCGTCAGCGGCCGCCCGTTGTGTCCGCCCGCTGGCGGCGCGCGAAATGCGGGCTATTGATTGTATCGATAGCCCGCTGTATTAGCTGATCACGCGTAAGATGATGGTTCCATTTGCCTATATGCTGAAGCCAAAAGCAGCAAACGCGATCTGTGGCATACTCGCAAGCAAGGTGAAGATCCTTGATGCGCAGACCGATCATAGTTCCGCTGGTAGTGTTCTATGGGTCCACTTTTTAACCCCGCCGCGTGGACAGTAGTTGGCGCTGTCTTTGGGTTGGGGATGGGCAGTATCCTCGTCGGAATTATCATCGCCTATTCCCTCCGGAAGCGTCTCACCGAACGCCAGTGGTTTATCGTGCAAATAATCGGGATGCCAGTGATCGTCTTTTGCATGTTAGGGGTCTGCTGGGCAATAATTGGGGTATTTGAAATATTTTAGCAGATGGAGGCCTCCTAAAGCCAGCTTGGCAGAAAGGAGGCAGCAATGACGCACGAGCGGTTCAGTCCAGAGGAAGTCGCCCGATTTGAGAACACCACGTGGTCTAGGTGCGCCACAACGTATGTGGATGGATTCGGCGCTCTGGTGAGCGAGGCGATCGTGTCCCTGTTGGACGAAGTGAAGGTGGGCGAAGGGGATCAGGTACTGGATGTGGGGACTGGTCCTGGGCAGGTCGCCGCTGCCGCGGCGGCGCGTAGCGCCAACATGGTCGGCATTGACTTCTCCGAGTCGATGTTGGCCACAGCTCGTCGGTTCTATCCCCACATCAAGTTTCAGACAGCGTCGGCAGAATCCTTGCCGTTTGACGACGGCAGCTTTGACGCGGTGGTTGGGAACTTCGTGCTCCATCACTCGGGAAAGCCCGACGAGGTTCTACGCCACGCATTCAGAGTTTTCCGCAAGGGCGGCAGGGTAGGGTTTACCGTGTGGGCGAACCTCTCGAAGCTTGAAGCATTCGGCTTGTTCTTTGCTGTGGTGGAGGAGCACGCGGGATCTGTGGAACTCCCCAATGGTCCCTTGTTCGGAGTCAGTGACTTTGATGTCTTCCATCAGATGGTCGGCGGTGCAGGCTTCCGTGACTTGTCTGTGAGAGAGCTGCCGATCATGTGGCGGACGCCCTCTCTGGATTCCTATCTCGCTGCATTTCGCGATTGGGCTAATCTAAATGCGTTTCCCAAGCAGGTCCGCGACAAGATCGAAACTATTGTGCGGGAGCGAGCTGGATCATATTGGTCAGGAGATGTCTTCGCCATGCCAAATCCGGCGCTTCTCATCTCGGTGGTCAAGTGACACAGCCGCCCAGTTGATGCCGGAATTTGTTGACTACTTGTGCGAGTTATTCGCGACTCGGCGCCAGGCAGCGCATTGGTCTGGCGCACGGCGCCGATATGTCGTGGCCTGGCAGCCCTTCCGGTCAGATGGGATTAGTCTCGCCTAGTTCGGTTGGGCACGCTGCTTGGGAACCGGCGCAGGGGTATCACAATGCTTCGACAATATAGTCATAGATACGTCGTTTTGTGCGCATCCGGTTTAGTTCAAGACCCAGTCTAGCGATTTCATCATCTTGTTCATAGAGGGCTGCGTAACTCAACTGACCCTGCCGGGCGCGTTTTTCTTCGTTCAGGTAGACCGATAATCTGGCTTCATACAATTCTCTTTTGATGATGTAATATGTATGCTGAAGAATATGGCGCTCGGCGCCGCTGGCCGGTTTGAGATTCTCTTCCATGTGTTCCAACTGATGTTCCAGTTTGGCTATGTGCTTTTTGAGCTGCGCAATGATTTCAGGATCAGGGAGGCCTTGATTCTGGCCTACACGCCATATTGGTCCGGCCAGCAGCGATACATCCTGTGTTTCGCGCGGCGATTGCTCCTGTGGCAGCGCTGTTTCCAAGGATACAGTGACGATGCTTTTGCCCGGAACATCGCTGCGCAACGTGCCGGCATTTCCCTGAATGTCCGTCTGTTGATACGCTTTGGAGAGCAGACAGGTTTTCGTCGTTGGATTGAAAAATCGGGCCAGCATCTTTTCCTGGCAAAGATGCAAGCTGCTCAAAGGCAACTGCTCCTGTAAAAATTGCCATTGTGTTTGCTGTCCGTCGCCCTGTACTTGCACAATCAGGGGCGGATTCTGGAATCCAGCATTGATCTGGTGAAACGCCACATCGTCTATGGTCACGTTGCTAATCACCACCGCCAGCTCGTGCTTGACGTTTCGCTCACAGCGAGCGTCGGGTACGTAAAAAAATGGGCCAGCATCGCCAACTCGATATTTCAGGTTGGGCCGGGTGAGCTGCTCTACTGCCCGGCGTAACGTCACCGTGATTGTACCTGCGTCATCGGCTTGATAAGCATGCAGCCCTTTGGTCAGCACGACTGCTGTGGTTTCCCGGTTAGACATAGCCATAAAATCCTGGAACGGGAAAGTCTTAACCATTTCCAATTCTCGTTGCCCCAACAGGATTGGAGCCAATGTATCATCAAGCTGTCGGGGGAACAAATCCGTATCAACAGTTGGCCGTTCAACCACATCAAACGGCATTCCGGCGAGCACTGGCCCAACACATCCTGTTTCAAAGACCAGATCAACCCTAAAGTCGGCGCCACGAGAGTCGAGTTCAATCTGCCACCGGATCAACGGCGTGTGGTCGAATATCAACTGAACGGCAGCCGATACCTCAACGCCATCCCATAACAGTGTGCAATCATATTGAACAACACAGCGCTGATCGTGCTGCTGCGCAAGCAAGATCGAGCTGGTTGGGCGACAGAAGTCGCGGCGTACCCCCAACTCGTCGGAGTAGGTATCACCTTGTTCGTCGCTAACCACCAGATACCCGAGCCTAGCCTCGCCAACTTGCACCGTGCCATCACGCCTGATCTTGGCTTTGTAATGGTCATTTTGCCACTCAAAGGCTTCGACAGGCTGTAGGGGCGCCTCAACATTGCCCTGCGCTGCTACCGGCCATACCCCAATTCCGTTGGTTTGAACCTGATAGAGGCGACCCTCAACGCTTTGCCCTCCCTGGAAGGCGAAGGGGTTTGTGCTGATGGCGTAGGTTCCAGGAGCAAAGTCTTGAAGGATGTAGGTCAATGATGTGTGGATATCCTGTTGGGCGGCCTCAAAGAATTGCCGATAGCTAAACTCCATCTTTTCATGGACCTGATCAATGCTAACCCCGCAGATGCAGTCGTGTACGGTATTTTGCAGCAACATTCGACCCCAGGCTTCATACTGACGGGACTCGTAGGCGCGCCCTTTGACATAAGCTAACACTGCCAGGGGTTCGGCCACCTTGTATAGCAGATGCTCGCAATCGTGATTCATGATCTTAAGATAGGTTCTGGTCGAGAATGTACCGGGAAATGTTGCGCCATATTTGCCGGAATTCAGCTCACCGCTTATTGTGGGTGTATCACGAAGTTTTTGGCTAACCGTTTGGGCGAATTCAGCCGGGCTTGTTTCTTGTAATTCAATTCCTGGAGGCATATGCTCCAGGGTCTTATAAAAACGTATCGGGTCTTCGGGGGTTTGTTCCAGATCGTACCCGTCAAACAGGGGGATATCCGCAGTTGGGTAAAACGGCTGCAATTTGCTTGCTTCGGCCTGCAACCGTTTGACTGCAACTTCCGGCACATGGGTTACGCCGTACAAATTGCGATACCCGCCAAACAAGTCGATGGTAAAGAGCGATTGCCCATTTGCGCCCTGCCACTGAAAGTAGGGTTCAAGCCGGGGGACGCCCCGCCATACGAAGACCGAATGCAGGCCGAACAAGCGGTGTAACTGCGGCGTTTGAGAAGTATGCCCAAATGTGTCCACTAGCCAGCCGGTAGCGTTTTGGCAACCATACCGCTGCATATCCAGCCTGCCGTACAGCAGGTTTCTGATCAACGCCTCGCCGCCGGTTATTTGCCAATCTGGCTGGCAATAGTAGGGGCCAATGATGAGATGGCCGGCAGCGATGAGTCGTGTGACTCTGGCTTCGTATTCCGGCGCGATATATAACAGATCCTCAATAATCAGCGTTTGACCGTCGAGCAAGTATTTGAAGTCGGGGTTAGCGGCGGCCAGGCTTTCAATTTTATCAATTAGACCAGGAATCCATTGACTGGTGTAGATTGAAGTTAGAAACCATTCACGGTCCCAGTGCGTGTGGTTGATAATGTAAACGTTCGTGTTCATCATGCCGGGTAAAGAGTCTTTCCACTTCTGCGATCAATCCAGCGAATCTTGTCGGCGGGGAAGCGCAGCCAGACATCCATGTCCGGTGCTATGGCAAACGTTGGATGGGTTGCCACCTTAATTTTGTCTTCGCCTATTTTGACCGTGAGCAGGTTTTGAGAACCCAATGGCTCTACAACCAGTACTTGCACCTTCAGTGCGTCGGCAGCCGGTGTCGTCAGCGTTTCCATATTTTCGGCGCGGATGCCGAGGACAATGTTGTCGCCATCGTAGGAACGGACGAGGGGTTTCATCACTTCGGCTGGCTCTAGAGCAAAATCGCCAATGGCGACCTTGACGTGGCCGTTTTGTCGCTGCACCTGGCCTTGCATAAAGTTCATCGGCGGATTGCCGATAAATCCGCCCACAAACTGGTTGGCGGGCAGGTCGTAAACCCGAGTTGGCTCATCCACCTGTTGAATGACACCGTCACGCATCACCGCAATCCGATCCCCCATGCTCAGCGCTTCAATTTGATCGTGGGTGACGTAAACGGTGGTGGCCCCAATCTCGGCCAGCAGCCGTTTGAGCTCGGCGCGCATTTCCAAACGCAGCAAGGCATCCAGGTTGCTGAGCGGCTCGTCCATCAAAAGCACCTGGCTATTCATAGCAATAGCGCGGGCCACAGCTACGCGTTGCCGTTGGCCGCCACTCATTTTGCTGGGGTATCGGTCGAGCATGTGTTCGATATGCAGCAACTCTGCCGCCCGTTTCACCCGTTGGTCGATAGTAGCCTTGTCTATCTTGTTCATCTTTAAGCCAAACGCGATGTTGGCGCCAACCGTCATATGGGGGAAAATGGCGTAACTCTGAAAGACCATTGAGATTTTACGTTGGCGTGGGGGCAGGTAGGTTACGTCACGTTCACCAATGCTGATCCGGCCCGTATCGGCCATGCCCAAACCGGCGATGGCGCGCAACAGGGTGGTTTTGCCGCAGCCGCTTGGCCCCAGCAGGACCATAAACTCCCGATCACGGATGGTTAGATTGGCGTTATCTACAGCAACAAAACCGCCAAAGGTTTTTGTTACATGTTCCACTTTAATCTCAGCCATGCTTTCCCCCTTACTTGGAAATCTGTCCCCACATATTGAACAGGTAGTTGCGGATAAAGAATATGAAGATCATGGCCGGAATCATCATAAAAAAGCCGCCGGCAAATTGATACGGCTCTGATGATTGGCTCAATACCGCCAGCACTTGGGCCGGTAAGGTGCGGTTTTGAACGGTTAGAATACTGGCAGCAAAAACCTCATTCCACGACAACACAAAGGTAAAAACAGCCGCGGCGGCGATCCCCGGCGTAACCAGCGGCAGCACCACATGCCGAAAAGCTTGCAGCGGGGTGCAACCAAAAACCTGAGCGGCCTCTTCCAGTTCATAGGGGATACTGGCAAACACGCTGCCGATAACCAGAACAGCGGTGGGTAAGGCCAGGGCCGTATGCATTAAGGCCAGGCTGTAGACCGAGTCGTAGATGTTCAGATTGATAAACACAACCGCCAGCGGAATAGCTAGCACTACAATGGGAAAGGCCCGCACGGCCAAGATCGACAATCGAAAGGCGTCACGTCCCCGAAAGAAGTAGCGCGATGTAGCGTATCCGGCGGGCGCGGCGATGAGCGTTGAAAGCACCAAGGTGATGACGGCCACAATGACACTGTTGATCACGCCAGGAATGATCCCCTCAGAGGTAAGGAAGAATTGCATCGTTTCAAAAGAGAAGGAGATGAAGGGTAACACCCCTTTGGGGTACGATCGCACGGTTTCCGGTGTCGTGAAAGCCATCGAGCCAAGCAGCCAAATCGGGATGAGAATCCAGAGCACCAACACGGCTGCCACCAGGTACGTCAGCGCCCGGTTCAGCTTTTGACGCCGCTGCATTTGGCGATGGACGGCCAGAACTTCTTCCGATGCTGTCACTGGGGCCAGACTGGTTTGAGACATCTCCGTTGAATTACTCATGCTGCTTTCTCCTCTTGGGTGCGAACGGCGCGCAGATAAAAGACTGAGGTAACCATAGAGAGTAATAGAATCAAGCCGGCGTAGGCTGCCGCCACGTTGGCATTGCGAAACACGTTGTACTGCCGGTAGGTTTCATTGGCCAAAACGGTAACCACATCACCTCCGCTCAAAGCAATGACCACAGCAAAAACCTGGAGGGCGAGGATTGTGCGCAGGATCAGCGCTACCTGCAAACTGGGCTTGAGTATGGGGAGAATGACAAACCTGACTCGCTCCCACAACCCCGCCCCAAATAATTCGGCGGCCTCGAGCATTTCATCGGAGATGCCTTGCAGCCCAGACACTACAATAACCATGACAATAGATGTGGCCCGCCACACCTCGGCTAACCAAATGGCAAGAAGAATCCAGTAACGGGTATCGGCCGATAGAAAGGTGAACGGCGCTCCACTTACGCCTAATTGATCCAACAAGCTGTTCAGGAAACCGGATTGAGTGAAGATAGAAAACCACAAAATACCGACAGCCAGTTCAGATATGCCAAGCGGAATAGCAAAAACGTACAAGATAAGGCCGCTGCCTTTCAGCCGGGCTTGTATGACCAGGGCCATGATGATGGCCAACACAAATTGAACCGGAATAATCAGGACCATCAACAGTAAGGTTGTCCAGAAGGCCGGCCAGAAAAAGCGATCATTGACTATCTTTTCGATGTATTGGGTTGTAAATTGGCCGGTATCGCCCCGGTCAACGCGCCCTTCGGCGGCCTCGTCGTATACTTGAATGTAACGCGATTGAGTCCAGCCTTGAACGGTTTGCCCTTCGGTTTCACCCTCAATCAGGTACCACACTTCCAGAATGGCCTGCTCAGCGATGTCAACGTCGGCCCCCGATTCCAACTGCCCGACAACCGCGCTGTTTTGGTTCGGTTCGCTGTGTAGGTTGGTAAATGGTTCGGCGTCGGCGCCCAGCCTGCGTCGAATAGAGCCGAAGGCGGGGTTGCCAGCTGCATCTTCCTCGCGCACTCTCACCCGGCTATCCGAGGCCCAACCTTCAACGGTTTGCCCATCCGGATTCTCACCGCGTACTTTGAGCCAGCGCTCGGTGATGATGTTGGTCTGGGCCAACTCTTCCGCCGCAATAAGATTACCCCGTTGGTCCAGAATATTGACCTGCGTCCCCTGTGGTAACTGGCCGGCTTCGGCGCTGTCTCGCTGAGGTTCTCCCCGCAACGTGAGGATGCCTTCGACGTTCCACACTGCCAACCCCAACCCCTGAAACATCGGCCAGATAAAGAAGAGGGCCAGATAGAGCAGGGTTGGCAAGATTAACCAGTAAGGCGCCCAGTTAAGCTTGCGGCGCTTTGTTGGGCGTCCCTGTCGCTCTTCAGTCATAAGATGTGACCTCACTGTCTATGAAGGCTGAAAAGAGAGAGGCTGCAGCGCGCCTCACTGTATGTTTCTTATTGTTTGTCGCTATTTCACCTGACACGGCCCTTGACTAGGGGCGTCGGGCGCCCAACAGGGTGCGCCGGTTTCATCCATCAAGGCTTGCAGGTTAGCGCCTTCTTCTTCCAGCACGGTGTCGATGCCTTCGCCATCGAGCACAATCCGGTCAAAGGCGTTGCGGAAAATCTGGTTGATTTCACCGCCGCGGTCACCCAGTCCCACCGGCAGCAACGCCGGCAACGCATCGGGCGCATTTGACTGAGCGATAACCGCCTCCATTTCGATGGCGACGCCTTCCGGCAGGTCAGAGGTGTCCACCCCATCAACCACCGGAAAGAAGCCCAACTCCTTCAAAATCTTGCCTTGCACTTCTGGCGTAGTCAGGTAATCGATCAACTGGGCGCCGCCTTCGGGGTTGGGGGCGGTGTTGGGAATGCCCAGGCCAACGATCACTGGCATAAAGCCGCGCCCAGCCGGACCAGCCGGAGCTGGGAAGGCGACAAAGTTATCGGGTTGCTGATTAAAGGCTTCCAACAGACGGGCGGTGTGGTCAAAGGCCACCAATACTTCGCCAGCCAACAGCGGCTCCTGCATAAACTCGTAGTTGATCGATTGAGGGTTGACGTAGGGCCACAACGAGTCTCGCGCCCATTCCATCATTGTTGCTGCTTCCGGGCTTTTAAATTCTGTGACCATTCCGCCGGTGAAGGATGGGAACAGATACCCTTCTAGGAAGCGATGGAACAGGCCGGCGTGGGGCAGGCCGCACTGGGCTGAGCCTGTTTCGTCAAAGATGTTTTGGCACCACTGGCCAAATGCTTCCCAGGTCAGCGTGTTGATCTCGGCGCCTTCGGGC
>JAKSDJ010000858.1 GCA_022360155.1 Chloroflexales bacterium
GGGGGTTCCGGATCGAGCTGGGGGAGATCGAGGCGGCGCTGAACAGGCACGCGGGGGTGCGGGCGAGCGCGGTGGTGCTGCGGGAGGACACGCCGGGGGCGGCGCGTTTGGTGGCTTATGTGGTGCTGGAGCCGGGGGACGCGGCTGGCGCGGCGGCGGCGGCGGCAAGCGTGGTGCTGCGGCAGTGGCTGCAACCGCAGCTGCCCGACTACATGCTCCCGGCGGCGTATGTGGTCATAGCGCAGTTGCCGCTGACCGCCCATGGCAAGCTAGACCGCAAGGCCCTCCCCGCGCCGGATAGCGCCCGGCCCGATCTAGCCAAGGCCTATGTCGCCCCGCGTACCGAACTGGAACACTACCTGGTCGACATCTGGTGCGATATTCTCGGCCTCAAACAGGTTGGGGTCTACGATAACTTCTTCGAGTTGGGCGGCGACTCGCTGCAGGCGGCGGTCCTGGCGAATCGGGTTCAGGAGGATCTGAGCGTTGGGGCGCATGTGCGCTCGATCTTCTTCGCTCCAACGGTGGCCGACCTGAGCATGTACTTCAACGAGTACTTCCCCGATACGGTCGCCGAGAAGTTTGGGGCGACATCACCGCACAGCCTGAAAGCGAAGCTGATCGAGACCATCGAACCGGCTGATCAGTCGGCTACAGTTGATGCGGCGAAAATCGCCCTGATCAAGCAGCTTGTTCCGCCTTTGCTGCCGCGCGTTGAGGAAGCCACGACCGCGCCGCGTCACCCGGCGGTCTTCATCTTATCGCCGCCGCGCTCCGGCTCGACGTTGCTGCGGGTGATGCTGGCCGGGCATCCCAAGCTCTTCGCGCCGCCTGAGTTGGAGTTGCTGAACTTCAATACGCTCCAGGAACGACGCGAGGCTTTCTCCGGCATCTACGAGCCGGTGCTCGAAGGCACGATCCGAACGCTCATGGAGATCCACGGCTACGATGTCGATACAGCCACCGGGCTGATGGGGGAGTACGAGCGCCAGAATCTCTCGACCCGCCAGTTTTATGCGCTGATGCAGGATTGGATCGGCGAACGCCTGTTGGTCGACAAAACCCCCGCCTACTCGATGGATATCGATGTGCTCCGGCGCGCCGAGGCGGAGTTTGCGAACGCGCGCTATATCCACCTGGTGCGGCACCCCTACGCGACGATCTATTCGTTTGTCGAGGCGCAGCTCCACGAGTATTTCTTCCGCCATCCGCATCCCTTCGCGGTGCGCGAGTTGGCCGAGTTGATCTGGACCGTCAGCCACCAGCATGTGCTGGAATTTCGTCGCGAGATTCCGGCGGAGCGCTATCACCGGGTGATGTACGAGGATCTGGTGAGCCAGCCCCGCGCGGCGATGGAGGAGGTTTGCCAGTTCCTGGGCATCGAATTTCATCCGGCGATGGTCAAGCCCTACGAGGGCAAGCGCATGACCGATGGCATCCGCCCGATGTCGCAGATGGTGGGCGACCTCAAATTCTACCTGCGGAATGAGATCGACGGCAAGGCCGCAGAGCGTTGGAAGAGGTTCCACGCCAACGACTTCTTGGGCGAGATTAGCTGGCAGATTGCCGAGACGCTGGGCTATGTGCGGCAAGCGGCAACCGAAGACGGCATGCACGATGCCGCCCCCGTAACTCAAGCAAAGCTCCCGGCGCTTCGTCCGATTCCGCGCGATGGCATGTTGGCACTCTCTTTCGGACAGCAGCGGCTCTGGTTCCTCGATCAGATGGAGCCGGGCAGCCCGCTCTATAACATTCCGGCGGCGCTACGTCTGAGCGGGGCGCTCAACCGGGCGGCGCTGGAGCAGAGCCTGAATACGATCGTCCAGCGCCACGAAATCCTGCGCACCAGCTTTGCGACGGTCGATGGTCAGCCGGTGCAGCAGATCACCCCCGTGCTGAGTCTGGCGCTGCCCGTGACCGACCTGCGCGATGTACCGCCCGCCGCCCGCGAAGCCGAGGTGCAGCGCCTGATTGCCGCCGAAGCGCGCCGTCCCTTTGATCTGGCGCGTGGCCCGCTGCTGCGGATCAGGCTGTTCCAGTTGGACGAGCAGGACCACGTCTTCTGCATGACCTTGCATCATATTGCCGCCGATGGCTGGTCCTCGGGCGTGTTGGTGCGCGAAATTGCGGCGCTCTACCCGGCGTTTGCGACGGGTCGTCCGTCGCCGCTGCCGCCGCTGGCGATCCAATACGCCGACTACGCCCAGTGGCAGCGCGAGTGGTTGCAGAGCGAGATGCTCAATAAACAGTTGGCCTACTGGAAGCGCCAACTGTACGATAGCCCGCCGCTGCTGGAACTGCCGACCGATCGGCCCCGGCCCGCCGTGCTGACTCTTCAGGGCGTGCGCCAGACCTTCGCGCTCCCCGTCGATCTGACTGACCAGCTTCGGGCGTTGAGCCAGCAGTCGGGCGCTACGCTGTTCATGACCCTAACCGCAGCATTTCAGACCTTGCTCGCGCGCTACAGCGGGCAGGACGACATTTGCATCGGGACGCCGGTCGCCAACCGGGCGCGGGCTGAAATCGAGCCGCTGATCGGCTTCTTTGTCAACACACTCGTGCTGCGCACCGATCTCTCCGGCGACCCGAGCTTCTATGAGCTGCTGGCGCGGGTGCAGCGCGTTGCCGAAGAAGCGTATGCCAATGCTGATATTCCGTTTGAGATGCTGGTCGACGAGTTGCAGCCGGAGCGCAATCTGAGCCATACCCCGCTGTTCCAGGTCATGATCGCGCTCAACAAGGGGCATCTGCAAAAGCTCGAATTGCCCGACCTGTTGATGAGGCCGCTGCCGGTGGACAGCGGCACGGCGAAGTTCGATCTGACTCTGGCGCTGGTGGAGCGCACCGATGGCTTGTATGGCGCGCTCGAATACAACATCGACCTGTTCGATGCCGTCACCATCGCGCGCATGATCGAGCACTTCCAGATCCTGCTCGCCGGCATTGCGGCGAACCCGAACCAGCCGCTTAGCGCGCTGCCGCTGCTGACCGAGGCCGAGCGCCGCCAACTGTTGGTCGAGTGGAACGCTACCAGTGTTTACTATCCACAAGATAAGTGCGCTCACCAGCTCTTCGAGGCTCAGGCAGAGCAGCATCCCGACGCGCTGGCCGTCGTTGGCGGAGCGACGCAGCTCACGTTCGATGAGCTGAATGCACGAGCCAATCAGCTCGCCCATTACCTGGGCCAGCTAGGGGTCGGGCCGGATCGGCTGGTTGGTCTTTGCGTCGAGCGATCGCCGGAAATGATTGTCGGCGCGCTAGGCGTACTTAAGGCGGGCGGGGCGTATGTGCCGCTCGACCCCGACTATCCCGCCGAGCGTATTGCCTTTATGCTCCAAGACGCCCAACCCGTGGCCTTGCTCGCGGCGGATGCGACAGCTCCGCGCCTCCGCGCCTCCGCGCCTCCGCGCCTCATCAATCTCGATGCCGATTGGCCGACTATCGCCCAGCAGCCCGCGACAAATCCAGACAGCGGCGTGACAGCGGAGAATTTGGCCTATGTGATCTACACC
>JAKSDJ010000533.1 GCA_022360155.1 Chloroflexales bacterium
GGGCGGGATACGCTCCCGATCAATGCCGATTCGTATGCGGGAGTCTGCCCGCCGACAAGCAGCATCTACCCGCTGGCTGTCAGCAACCAGGTGCTTGTCGGCAATCGCTTTAGGGAGACCGCTGATCCGAACGATTCTGGCGAACTAAGCGGGAATCTGCGCGGCCTTACCTGGCGACGGCTGACCCTGCGTAGTGGCGGTTTGGATGGGGATATTGCCTGGTTGCGCTGGAGGCAAAATAGTGAGCCGAGTGACCTGGCGGCGAGCATGATTGCACCGGGCAATCTAGGCCAGGGCTTTGATGAGGCGGGATGGCCAAATATTAGTCAGGCTCGGCCTGATGGGTATCCTGAAAGGCCAGCCCAACTCAATGCAGGCGACTGGGTGAACGGATTCAGCACTTCTGGCTCTGCTAATGTGGGAGGGCTGATCTCGGGGCATATTACCAAAGGTACTGTCATGATCTTGCCGATCTACGACGGCGAGCGAACCATCGGGTCTAGCGCTGATGCCAAATATCTGATCACTGGCTTTGGGGCCTTTGTTATCCAAGGCTATAATGAGAACCCAGGTGCTCAACCGACCTTCGATCTGGCGTATTTAGGCGACCCAAACAACTTTGCGGCTTGTACAACCTCGCCGGTCGACCGGGAGACTTTGAGTGTAGCCGGTCCGGTCGAGTTCTGGCCGGAATATTCCTCTACGCCGCAGCGGCAGCTCCCGGTGCAATATGTAGTAGTGCTCGATACTTCCGGCTCGATGAACTTTTCCTTCGATGGGAAGGGTAAGCTTCCTGGAACTAATACTGATGCACAGTGTGCTAACTCGGACGATCCCGTGACGAATGCGAACCGGCTGGAAGGTGGCTGCGTGCCCAATCATACGTATGCTTGGCAGCCCCAGGAGGAGCGCCGAATCTATGTCGCTAAGGACGCGCTCAATCTTTTGATCGACATGATGAATCTGCCCGCCAACCCAGATTACAATGATAGCCGCCCGCCAGACCAGATGTCGATAATTACCTTCAATGCCGGAGCTTCTGACGCGTCATCCTGGAGCGATGAGTCTGGTGAACTCAAAGAAGCCGTCAGAAAGGCAGGTATGCATCAGGATAATTCGTATTGGACCGCCACCGCGGGTACTAATGGGGCAGCCGGCCTCTTTCGGGCTTCGCAACTCCTGCAAAGTACGCCAGACAGGTTCGAATACAATGGGGAAGAGTTCGAGTACAAACGGGTGATCATCTTCATAACTGACGGCGTGTCGAACCAATTCTTCGATAGGGGTAATAACGCTACTCTAGGTGCTGGTACAAGCGATGAAGATACATATCCGTCAAACCATTGGTGCAGAGAAGACCCCAACGTCGTGGAGAATGCAGTTTGTATGACCAATGATGGCGGCGGCGGAACTTACACAATAGGCGAAAAAACGTTTGATCGTCCAATTACGGCGATGGGAAAGGTTAGTACGGAATTTCTGCATCCGGCTGGTTTTGAGGTCTACGTGGTTGCTCTCTCCGGTATTCCTGCTGCTGGTCTGAAAAGCACTGTCGCAACAGATGAACATTACTATGCCGAAGCGACCGAGCTTATTTCGAGCGGTGTTGAGAACAATGTCAGGGATATTTTCCGCAGGATTCATACTCAGATCGAGCGTGGCGATTGTGTCGTGAACGGAGCGGGCAGCGAGTGGGTCAATCGGATCTTCGACGATAATGCCCCTCCAGGCTATCCAAAAGTCGGTGAAGTGTTCCTTACTAATGAACACGGACAGATCTTCCCTACATCGATCATGGCCAACGCAAACAACGGCGAAGAAGGTTACGGTACGCTAAGCTTCTCTTTAAGCAACCTTCCTAAGGGAACCTATAACGTTCAGGCCTATGTACGTTATGTGCATGATATTGATCGGGTAGTTCGCCAGTACGATCAGATCTACGATGGCGGTACACTCCAAATTGGAGAAGTACAAAGCCTGAATGGCGTCATTCAGCACTCTATCAAGCTGAAACTAGCAGGTAACGTTTGTGCAGTAGGCGATTAGTTATACTACCTCAATGATTCTGTCCGTTGTTAGGTGACATTTGAGAACTTGGAGCTTGTGGCGACAATTGCTTTCTCACAAGCTCCGGTAAAGCAAACAAGGAGGGTAGAAGATTTCGGTCGTTGGGAGATGGGAATAAGCGGCCGGAAGCGATGAGCGAGAGCGCTTGTACATCCGTTTAACTCCAGCGTTGGGGGCTATGGCATAGCCCGGAATCCTCTAACGTTTAGCATTGCAATATTACATCGTACTCAGTTCAACGGAGGAAGTCATGGAAAGTAGGTTTCAAGGCCTGCTTGCTCGTCGCGTACACATACGAACGAGCGGCCAGAGCATCCCGCTCATCGCCCTGATGATCGTGGCTCTGTTTGGAATGGTTGGGTTGGCGGTGGATGTCGGCAATACCTACGCCGAACAGCGTAAGGTGACCAGTGGGGCGAATGTCGCCGCTATTGCAGGGATGGATGCCTATGTTCGTGGCGGCAGCGGTGTCACCGATCAAGAAGTGTATAATGCCATTGTCGAGTCGTTGAAAACCAATGACATTGACATTGGCGATCAGCCTGGCCAACTCGCCTTCAACGCTTTGTATCTTGGCGCTGATGGTAAGCCGGTTACCAATGGCTGCCAGAATGTTGGCTGTGGCGGCGCGGCCCCGCAGAATGTCGTCTATATCAAGGTCGATATCGAAGGCACGGTGGATACCTTCTTCGCCCGTGTAGTTGGGCAACCCACTCTGCCTGTCGACGCGCTCTCCTACGCCGGACTCTGCCCGCCAAGCAGTAGTGTGTACCCCATCGCGATCGATAGCGCCACCATCGATGGCGACCGTTTCAAGGATCACGGCGACTCGGAAGAGTTTGACGAGATGGACGAGCAGGATCACGACGACCCGGAAGAGTTCGGCGAGATGGGCGGGCAGTATCGCGGCTACACCTGGCGGCGTCTCTACGTCCATGATAGTGGCGTCAGCGGCAGCTTCAGTTGGCTACGCTGGCTGGAAGACAAAGATCCGAACAGTTATTCGTCCAGGAGCGAGAATGCATTGCAGGCCAGCCTGACCTCGCCGGGTAACCTGAGCCAGGGCTTCAACGAAGCGCCTTGGCCGGAGACCAACATGGCTCGTCCTGATGTCTACCCCGAGAAACCAGGTCAGTTGAACATCGGCGACTGGGTCTACGGCGCCAGCGGCGCCAAGCGCAGCAAGGACGTTCGCCGGCTGGTTGAAGGGCATATTCGAAACGGTACAGTTATGATCCTGCCGATCTACGATGTGGCGGTAGGGAACGGGTTCAATGGCAGCTTCCGGATCAGCCGGCTGGGCGCGTTTGTGATGATCGGCTACAACGAGAAGAACGGGAGCCAACCCTACTTCGACCTGGTATTCCTGGGTGATGCGCGCAACAGCGTGGCATGTACGACCACAGCGGTCGAACCGGAGACGCTGGGCTTGGCTGGAACCGTAGATATCTGGCCAGAGTATCGAACTGCATCAACGAGTCGCCGTCCAGTGCAATACGTGGTGGTGTTGGATGTGTCAGGATCGATGAACTACGCTTTTGACGGGCAAGGGAAGCGAGGAGGCAACCCTTATCAGTGTGGCAACTCGCCTGACCCGATCGCAAACGCGAATCGCGACGACTGTTACCGGCCCTACAATTATGCCTGGAAGCCGCAGGAAGAA
>JAKSDJ010000470.1 GCA_022360155.1 Chloroflexales bacterium
AGCGAATCATTCCGCATATATTGTTGCATAGGACGGATGTTGCTGCAACGGATTCTTGCCCGCCCGTCATGGCTTAAGCAAATGACGCGGATATCCGTTTTTCGGCGTACATCTGTGGCTGATCGGTGGAGCGACAGAACGTGTAATGTCCACGCGGCTGCTCCGTAACCTGACGCATAAACATGGCGTCCAGCACCGAGTTATTAGCTGTGGAAACCCTCCCAGTCGGCCCCAACGATGGCCTGGATCGTCGCGAGCGGAATGGGATGCCAGCGCGGGCTATGCGTCGGTTTGGGGGCGGCGTTGGCGGTGTGAATCAAGCCTACATAGAAGCGATTGTTGGCGAGGGTGGCGACAACTTTGGGGATCGGGCGCAGGATGAAGCGCGTGTCCGAGGCTGCATCGCCGCTGTCGAACCGGTTGCGCTGCCAGAACGCTCTGGTATACGCCAGTGGCGCGCCACAGACATAGTCGCGCTGTTCGTAGGGGTACACATACTGCCAGGCTTGCCGGCGGCGCGGGTCATAGTAATACATCCGTTTGACGCCACAGGCATCGGCCCCGGTACGGAGCAGCTCTGCGACCTGGTAGCGAATGCGCCATCCAGCCATCCAGTCGTCGTCGTCCCAGTGCAGGATCACCTCGCCGCGGGCCGCTTCACAGGCCAGGTTGCGCTTTTCGCCAATGCTCCGGCGCCGGTCGAGGCGCATGCAGCGAATGCACGGATCGTCAGGCAGTAGATCTGCGATCGGGTCGGTTCCATCGTCGACGACAATCAACTCGCGCCGCTCGTAATCCTGCCCTAGGAAGTAACGGACCGCCCGCGGCACAAACTGCCGCCGGTTGTACGTCGGCATGACGCAGGAAACGAAAGGAAGCGAAGCGGTATTGGGGGTCATTGTTTCTTTTGCACTCTATTGCATTCGTAAACCGTATGTTGCGCCGTCTTATGAAGATTGTTGTAATCGATCAATCGATCGGTTTTTTAGGACGCTTCAAGCATTCAAGTAAAGCTGGCGCCCGTAGCGGTTGCCGAAATGATCCTTGAGCCATCGTCGTTGCGCGCGATGTACGCTTGCAGAATAGCCTGTTGAAAGATCTCGAGAAACCTCGCAGTGGTGACTGTGCCAGCGCTTCGCAGCGCTTCAGCAGCACCCCTGCGCGCAGCGGCAGGCAAGTTGTTATAAGCCGCTTGGAAAATGCCGCGAATTTGTAACGAAGCCTGGTAGTGCTGCATAAAAGTCTGGAAAAGCGCCGGATTGTTCAGATACCGCCTGAGGCCGTTGAGATGTCGTCGCAAATGTTCTTGTGCAAGGCGCACTTCCGCCACAATGATCTCGTCGTCCAAGCCAGCAAGGAAAAAACGCTCCGCCCAGCCATCCCAGCGCAGATCATCTTTATTTGAGGCGCCCCGGATTGCGGTTTCCTGCGAAGTTACCCGCCCATTCTTAGTCCAAACGTACGGTTGGGCGGGGGCTAGTTCGATGCCGTAGCGTCGGAAAGCTGGCTCGGCTCGCCCGATCCATTCCTGGAGTTTTCCATGCTGCAAGGTCCACTGCATAAAGCCAATACTGACCACGGCGCTATCCCAAGTATTGATACCCTGCACAAGCCCGCTGGTCTCCACATTGGCGATGCGCTGGAAGGTATCGATGTCTTCGTTAGAGACCAAGACTCGACCCATCCGGACTAATTCCGGTAACTTTCTATCTACTCGCTCTCCGCCATATCGGGTCAATCCGCGGGCTACACCACGGCGCATGACCTGGCGAAAACCGTTAGGGACTTGAGGGCCGTTCAAAGCAGGGATACTTGCCGGAGCGGATGCGGGGAGAACCGGAGGTGTAAGGGACGCCAGGCGCGCCCTTTCTCTCTGGTAGCGCTTGATTTCGCTGACCCAAGAAGTGTTGACGCCGCCATAGCTCCATGCCGCTGCAGCGCCGCGTACATCGACATGGGCAAAGGTGTTTCCGAGGCCGATGCCAACATTTGGTCCATACGCCTCAATCACTGCTTTGCCAATTTCAAGACCGTTCATCCCCGCGATCTTTATGTCGGCTGCACGTCCTGCACAGTGTTGGCTCAGAGTTGGCTTCTTTGGTGTACCGTCGGGGTTCTTGCGGCCCGCATAAACTGCTTTGTTGCGCTTCCAAGAGCGATAACCTGATGTAATCGTAACCGCTTTGCCAACGTAATCTCGCAGTCGCTGAAGGCATTCGACAAGCTTGGGATCGATACGCGCTAGGTCTGCCGAAATGCCGCCCGATGTGGTCAGTTCGCGAACCGTAAAATTCTTTGAGAGGTACTTGTCCTTGTGCCCTGATCCGGTATCCAGTAATGGATTGCCGGAGTTCGTTGGATCCCAGTATTCCTCATCTTTACCTTCTGGAAATCCGGTCACTATGCGGAGCGCCTCACCGCTAGGGAAGACGATGGAGTTTGCAGACAGGGCTGTAGAGCCGACGGCGTCATTGCGTGGAGTAGCCGACTCACCTAGCGTATGCGGACACAGCACCAGCGTATCGTGGGGCAAGCGCCCATCGGCGTCGAGCAGCCGGCGCGCATAGCCATCGGCATGGCTGTGTGATCGAATGCCGCCCTCCACTACCTGAATGTACCGCCCGGCGCGCATGCTTTCCGGCGTCAATCCTGCCGCCGTGGCCTCCGCCGCCGTGCGCAGCGTTGGCTCGGCGATCAGCGCTATGTGACCGACCATTCCTTCGCCAAGCGCGCGACGCACCACAAGATCGCCAGCGTGCAAAGGCACGGAGAGGGGCGCACCAGGGCGCGCCACAAGACTGAACTGTTCTGCGAAGGCGCGGCGCTCGGCGGCGCGCGACGCACCGGCGAATGCGTCGAACAGTGTCGCAGCCGAAAGCCATCTGTCGCCTGCATGGCCCATCGTTTGCTCGATCAAGGCTGTTGTGTCGGATGTTTCTAATTGCGTGTCGATCAGGTCGATGTCTTCATCGTCATATTCCAGTATGTCGTCCATAGCTTCCGGATCGTCTTGCCAGATTGTATCGCCCTCCTGTTCATCGGTTGACGAGCGGCCCATTGCCCGCAGCAGCATCTCATACACCTGCTCGGCCTCGCGCTCTTGTGCTCCCAAACGTTGTAACAAGCGGTCTCGTCGCCTCCGGTTACAGACCCCCCAGTTTTGTTGGACATTGAGCGCATTACGCCAGTTGCGCAACTTTTCAGCTGGAGTTGTCCAGCTCTGCAACGCGGCTAGCAATGGGCGCAGACAGGCGTTATAGCGCACATACGCTGAGAGCAGAAGCGCTTTCAGAATAAATGCGTCGCGATCAGGATTGGCGGGATTGAGCGCTGGAATGCCATATTCCGGCCTATGAATGATCCGTAAGCCAGGCGCCAAATACTCAGCGGATGTTTCGATGATTTTTTCCTGAATATGCGGCCAGACGACCAGGGTGCGAAAACGGGCTGTGAGATCGCGACGGAAAGCAGCATCAATCTGGTCGAAGTCGGTCACGCCGGGCGTGCCTGACTGAAAGTAGCCGACGTTGCGCTCTCGGTCGTTCCTGCGGCCATGCAAGACAATTGCATTGGCTGCGCCTGCGTTGACGAGAAGATCGGGGTGATCGCCATGCTGGCGCATCGTCCAGTTCAATGCGCCGAATGCCTGGTTGAAGAGTTCCATATCGTCACGCCACACGTTCCAGAGAAATCGGAACAGGTAGGCGTTGATCACCGTGAATTGGATCGGCCCCAGACTTACCCCGGCGCCCTCGTCATAGGCATTGATCGACTCCATCCGGCCTTCCCTGCCGGAGATGACTGGCAGGTAGCAATCAGGCTCGCTGAGGGGTGCGCGCAACACCGGCAGTGTAACACCACGGATCGCGCCGCCGTGAAAGCGACCGCGATCGTTATTCTGGTCGATGTTGCGGACGCGAAAGATAGCCGCCGCAAATTGAGCGAGCAGAAGCCGCAGCGCCGGCATCGACAGGTCGTTTAGCCAGGCGCGGTCAACCGTCACATTGGGAATAGCGATCGCATCACGAGCCGCGTAGATGCGCTGTATCCATCTGCGGCGCTGGCGGCGGCGATCCCTTTCGGCAAGGCTATAGAACTCGTGCGGACGATTGAGTTTCACCCACCGCAGCGTGCGCGTAAGCGGATTCGACGGCAGGTAGGCATCCGTGCCGTTCAGGATCAGCATTGCGACCGTCGCTGCCGCATCGAACTCGACCACAGATGGCGCAGACGGCAGCGGCGTTGAATGCCAACGGTACACCGCAAATTGTGTGCCTGTATAGATATCGCCCGTAATGAGCGTGTGACTATCTCGCTGGTTCAAGGCAAATTGTAGCGCGTCGTCTAGACTATTCGTAGTGTAATCGGGGGTAGCGCTCAACGCCACAACCGGGTACTGTGCCGCCTCGACCCGAAGCTGGCCAAAGGCATTGCCGCTCTCGTAGGCGCTGTCGTCTTCGCTATCGTCATCAATCCAATCGTCGCGGGAGTCTGCATAGGCTTCCAGACGGTCGAACTGATCATCATCCAGGTCTTCTGCATCATCAAAGAACAAAGTATCATCGTGTGTCATTGCTGGGTTCCCATTGTGCTCTATGTTTACCGCCGCTTCCTGAGGTGTACGCTGAAAGATGGCAGCCGACCTCTCGTTATCGGTCGACGCTGCTGTATAGGCCCGTGTCGCTGCAATCGCTGCATCGCTGTTTAGATAGCCGCTGCCGAAGCGATACTGATCACTATCGCGCAGGTCGGCAGGGGCGGGGTCGGTCGTTCCAATCAACAAATTGCGGGTTTCCTGGATGCGCAGTGGGCGCGCGGCGGCCTCGAACATCAACGCCACAGTCCCAGTGACGTGGGGCGCGGCCATGCTTGTGCCCGATTTCAGCGTGCTCAGCGGCGCATTGTCTGGCAAGTCGCGCGGCGCCGAACGCGCTGCCCTGATCCGATATCCTGGTGCAACCAAGTCGGGTTTGCCCCGTCCGTCGCGGGTTGGCCCCGAGCTGCTAAAGGACGCCAGTTGGCGATCGGGCGTGTGTGGGTTATAGGCGCCAACCGCAATCGTGCGGAAGCCATTACAGATTGTCCCGGTGGTCGAGTTCGTATCGGCGTCACGCGGATCGAAACGCACCTGGCAGCCGAGACAGATCGCGTCACGCTCGATCCAGGCGTTGTAGCGCCCATCGACCACGTCTTCGGCAACCAACACGAGTTGCCAGGTTCCGTCCGGCGCACCGGGATAGAGAAAGAGATTGATGTGGTTGTCGAAGTTGTTGGGGTCGCGGGCGCGATGGTAAAGCTTGCCGACTTCCTGCGAGTCAGCGTGTACTGCTATGCTGTCGTCCAGCAGCACGCGCCGGGCGCGTGTGCCATCCGGCTGGATCAGCTCCACCACTAGGCGATCACTGCCGGGGTACCACACTTCGAGTTCGTTCGGAGTACGGTCGGCTTCGTCTATCTCGAATGATAGTCGCTTCGACTCGCCAGGACGGATTTGGCCGGAAGCGTGGATCGCCAGGTCGAAATAGTTTCCCGTGCTCTGCACAATCGCGCGCCCGGCACGCTCGGTGAGGGCCGCATCGAAGCCGCGCTCAACCAGCGTATTCCCGTCGTGCGGTCCGCCATGCCGCCCCATACTGAGGTTGCAGACACAGGGCTTGCCGTACGTATCGGCAGTGCGAAAGATAAAGTCGACGGCCTCCAACACCGTGACCGAGTCGCCCAAATTAGCCAACCCGCCCGTTTCCTGATCACTCGACATGTGGACAAACACCAGATCGGCGTCAGGTGCGACACCGTAGCGTGAGCCTGCCGCAATGCTCAGGACATGGGCGCCGTGGGCGCCGGCGCCGCCCAGATCAGAGCGGTAGGGGTAATAGTTCAATGCGGCGTAGGGATCGGTGGTGGCGAGCGCCTGGTTGATCTCCGCAGCCGTGTGGATCGTCCCATACCCGTAGCGATTGTCGTGCTTCGGGTCGAATGGCGCTGCCTGATCCCACAACGCAAGCAGGCGCGTACTCCCGTTTGCGTGGCGAAAATCCGGGTGGGCGAAGTCCACGCCCCAATCGGCGCAGCCAACGATCACCCCCTGCCCGGTTTCGGTTGCTTCGTGTGGGCGGCGAGAGGTGAACAACTCCACAGACGCCGGCTCTTCGTCTGCGTTTATAATCTCGACATCAGGGACAACGAAACGTCGCGCTTTGAGACTGGCCACGTTTGCGGCGGAATGCACCTCGATGATCTGACCGCGCTGCATCCGCACGGTAGCAATGTTGCCGAATCGGGCGATAATGCGCACGTGCTCGGGCACAGCCTCGCCATCGTGGAGGCGGATAATTGCGCGGATCTCTTCGTCCGCTACGCCCTCGGTTAGCTCCCATAGCGCAGGATCCACGTTCGTAGCCTCCAGGTTGTTCACAGGTTAGCGTCCTTCGGCTGTGCTCAGGACAGGGGTTGACAGGTTCGCACGTATGAATGTTCGCACGTATGAACGTTCGATCGGCGTTGATTGGCGTCCATCTGCGTCATCAGCGGGCCATTGCAGGTTCGCACGTTCATACGTTTGGTAGGTTATCCCCGCGTACGCGGGGGCCATTAGCTATTTCTCATCACTCGTCATTGCCACTGTCATTGGTATCGGGCTTCTGCAGGGCTTCGAGGATTTGGGTGCAGGTCTCTTGCGTACAGCTCCGGCTGGCGATTTCCGCCGCCTGGTTGGCAGCTTTTACCGCAGCTTTGGCTGATTTGTCGGCTTGTTGCGCCGCCCGAAGCGCTGCTTTGCCAGTATCGACCGCGGCCTGGGCCGTTTCCAATCCAGCCTGAGCGTTGTTCGCCGCATTGTTTGCTGCAGTAGCGGCCTGTTCCGCCGCCTGGAAAGCCTTCGTCGCCAAGTCTGCCGCCTCGCGGGCGGTTTCCGCCGCGTTGCTTGCGGCGCTTGCAGCTTGTTGCGCCGCTTCCAGCGCCTGCTGCGCAATGCTTGCTGTCTGCTCGACCGCGCGCAGGACATTGTCGATATCGGCTTTGGTGGATGGCACTGCGACGTTCGCTGCTGCGGCGTCGCGCTGGATCAGCGTTTGGACGAATGCGACATCGGCAACCGACAAACCCAACGCAACCTGGAGCACGCCCCATTGGTTGGCTATATCGATATTCAGCCCTTGTCGCTCCGCAAAGGTTTTGGCAAAGAGGAAGGCTGCACGTTCAGTATCGGACATCGCAACAACTCTCCGCAAACCAAAAAGAGAATGTAGATAAACGTCAATGCTTGCTGTAGCACGGAAAATGCAGGATGGTCATAGTGCAAGTTTCCCGCATTTCCCGATCCGCCAGGATTTTTCCGGTTTGCTGGCGCCTGGCAACACCGGCAAACCGGCAAGCGTTCTCCAAACTAGAGCGAGTCGCTCAGAGCGAGAGCCAACAACAGTGCGTTGTTATTGTTTGCGTTGTTGCCCGTTTGCTGCTGCGTGAGCAAGAGGAGCGGCAGTAGAGTGGTCAACGAGTCGTCGCCTTTTCCGCCAGTGTCCCTGCCCAGAGTCAAGAGTAAAATGAGCGTTGTCAAGTCCTGCTGGACACTTACGTTGGTAACAACGTCATTACCTTCAACGAATTCGATCTGTGGTTCGGGCGGGCTTCCTTCTTCACGCACTTCGATGCCGGCCCGCTGGATCGTCAACTGCGGACTCAACAAGGTGGTAAGCAAGGTCAGCGTGCGTAGTTTGGAGTCGCTCCGTTCGAGTCGGCGGGTGTCGCTAGCCTGTTTCTTACGGAGATTGCGAAGGTTGCGATCGTTCGTCTTGATCGCCTTCGAAGAAGTGTTGATATCTTTGCGGTTGCGGCTGGTACGCGAACGCGATTCTGTCTGGTTCTGGGCAACGACACGCTTCAATGTCTCGAATTCAGACCGGCTGGGGCCGCGACTCGTATAGCGCTGGCCGAGCGCCATCCCGCCAGACCGCCGCGGCAAGCCACGTCGGGGCGGCGTCCTTACCCGCCGATAACGCGAACTCCGTCGGCGCCGCCGCTCGGCATCTTCTGCCGAATCGTCGTAGTCGTCTTCTTCGTAGTCGTCTTCTTCGTAAAGCAGCTCTTCGTCGTACGTCTCGTAGTCGTTCATGAAAAGATCCTCCAGATATATCAAACAGCGGTCTGATGTTAGGTTGGCAAGTCAATAGTTTGCAGGTTGGCAGATTTCACCGCAAAGCCGTTCTCGGTTCGCCAATGCGCGGTTCGCGACCTTCGGTCTGCGCACGGCGCACTACCGGGAGCACAATGGATCGGTACAGCGCCAGGTCGGGCTGGTATGCGCCGGATCGACCGCGTCCGCCACATTCTGCGCAGTCTCGGTCGGAGCCAAAACAGGCTGGGCAGGCGCCAAGCGCGGCGGCGAGCATATCGAGTTGCTCGTAGAGCGCTTCGAGTTCGTCGCGCAGGTCGTCGTTTTCTTTTTCGAGCGCTTTGAGTTTGTTCAATAAGCGTTTGATCCGGCGGCCTTTGGTTTTGGCGGCGGGCGGACGCTCAACGCTGCTCGCGAAGCCTTCGTCGTCTGGCTCCATATCGATGGTGTCGCCCAACACTTCACTGGCGGCAGCGTCGCGCGTGAGCGCTTGCTCCAGCAGCAGCTTCGTCGTTGGGTCGATATCCTCGCGCTGGGCGATCATCTCGACCAGTTTGGACTTGGCGTTGCCGGCGCCGCCCGATGATGCGAGCATTTGGAGCAGGACAGGGGACAGGTTCATCATAGTTTAGCGCTCCCAATCATCGAAGTCGTCCTCGGCTTCCCAGGCATAGTCGTTTGCCATTGCTTCGATGTCTGCAACGACAGTGAATTCAGCCGCCAGATCATCGTCTTCGTCGTCCTCATCGAATAGTTCGTCGTCGTAATCATCGTAATCGTCGTAATCGTCTTCTTCATTAGCGGCCTCTTGGGCGGCAAGCTCCAGCAACCCCAGCAAAACGGCGGCGCGTTCGTCAGGATTGGCCGGGTCGACCAGGTATTCGCCCTCAGCATCCATCAGGTATCTGGGAACCGCCCGACTGTCGCTGATCCCGAGCGCGTTATATTCTTCCGCCGCCCGGCCTGCCAGGGTGCTCAACAGGTTGAAGAAGGCCGCAATTGGCACCGGGCGTCCGGCAACATTGACTTGTGAAGCCCCGGCCTGACCCATCGCTCCCGCCATCAGCGCCTGGAGGGTCTGCGGCTGGAAGAGCGCAGCCAACAGTTGCGCCGCAGACGGAACCGTTGCGGCGCTCGCGGCCCCTGGCGGGCGTTGCACCGGGACAACCGCCGGGGTGACGCGCCCTGGCGCTTGGGGCGGGACAACCGCCGGGGTGACGCGCCCTGGAGTCGGGGTGGGTGTAGGACGTTGCTGGCGTTGGGCTTGAACACTCGTCGCCCCGCCAAGCGCAGCCCCGCCAAGCGCGCCAATCAACGTCCCATACGGTCCAAATGCAGTCCCAGCGCTGGCGCCCTGAACCGCGCCCTGCAAAATGCCAGGGGCGGCCTGGCTCAAGGTGCGACCAACTGAACGGCCGGCCTTTTTCAGGCTCCGCCAAATGTTTTCGACATCTTCGGGCGCTGCTTCGGCAAATGCCTCCATCAACACCCATTCGAGTTGCTGCGGCGACAGGTCACGATATTCAAACGCCAACACATCGCGGATGGCGGCAAACGGATCATATGGACCGGCGACATCTACATATCTGTAAGGTGACATAAGGCCCCTTTCCTGCACACTTGTCGTACGTAGGCGGCCTACGGCGACCGTCTTGCGTGTACATTCACCATAGCACAGGCCAAGTCACGTAAGCATTAGGATTTTGTCTTAGTGAGACTAAGGATATGTCGTAGGACTATAGGCGGATGGGTGTGCGGATTTAGGGGCGGACAGAATATGTGGGCGAATTCGGTGTTTGAGGTATTAGGATGCGCGGGTTGACCCTCACCCCCAGCCCTTCTACCGCCCCCCTTGCTCCCGCACGCGGGGGTTGTGGGAGAGGGGTGACTCACGCGAACGTTCGCGGCATCCGATGGCGGTTCATGGTCATTGTGAACATCTTTTCGGTCCGCCCCTCAAGTTGTGCGGGAGGGGAGTGCAGGCATCTTTTGGAAGTGCAGAATGAAGGCTAAGCAGAGTAACCCTTCACAAGCCGCAAGAGCGGCGACTGTGCTCCATGCGGCCACGTGTCCAACCTTTTTCAGTGAGCTCATCCCTGCATCACAAAGCGCTCACGCTATGAGCGTGGTAATAAGTTTGCTCACATCCTGGGCGACGCACTCGACTGAACGATTGCCATCAATCATATGAAGCTGCTCACGCGCCGCAAGCTCCAAAAAGCGGCGCCGGAGTTCGGCGATCTACGCGATATCTGTAACAGTGGACTTACCCCATCGCGTCGTGTTTGGTTGCGTTGCCACGTTACTTCCAGGGTAACATCAAGCAGCAGAGCAAGCTGCGATGTTGGCGGTTGGTAGATGATCTGACGGATTAACATCGGGTCAACCCAGCAACTGCGGTAAATCACCTCATCGTACCAATAGCGGTCACAGATGATATAGACATCGGCATCGAGCAGCGGTTGGCGGCAAGAGTTGGTAACCTGGACGCTGGCGTTGGCAAAGACTAAGCTAACGGCCCAGGCAAGATCTGGTGTCTGGAACTCTTCGTCATAGATGAAATCATAGACCAGCGGGTAGTGCTCTGACCAATCGACGGAGTGCTGGGTGAAGAGGCAGGCGACGTTCGCTACGAGGAGTTGGTCAATCGTCTGGCGCGCAGTCGGGCGATAACTCTGCACGTTGAAGCAATAGGAAGCACAACGATAGCCCTGCGCTTCAAGTTGGCGGCGTAGACGCTGAAGCTGCGTGCTGTTTCCAGCGCCATCGAGACCGCTTATGGTGATAAGTTGTCCGACGTTCATCTAGCGCCAGGCTCCATTCTCCAAATCCCTTGCACATTCGCTGATTTCTACAGGCGCGTATTGGGCAGAGTTGTTTAGCGTCGTGAGAGGTCGACGGAACCGATATATGCGGGCTACAAACTCCATCGACAGATCTTGGGCTTTGTCCCCAAGCTAATTAGGGTGGTACAGATTAGGCGGCTGAACGCGTTTCATCAATGAGTTTCTGTTGCAACCATAAATTGACCAGTGTTTCAACCGTGACGCCACGTTGCTGTGCCTGTTGCCGTAGGGCTTGTAAGAGTGCGGCTTCGATAGGTACAACACGCGTTAGCTTTATCTCTACGTCAGGGGCATCTGTGTCATAGTCGGTGAAATCATGCGCGTCCCAAAACGCCCCCATCTCTTCAAGAGAGGTTGCGTGTGAAATAGCACTGTGTTTTGGTTCATTTCCGGCCATATGCCCGTCGCTCCTTCATGCTCATATCGCGTGCGCTCATTATGATCGCCGTTGCGGTTGAGGGTTTGTAGACAAAAAAGACACTGACATAACAACCACCGAAGGTTTGCCCGAAAGCAGCATAGACATCTTCTCCATCAATATATCCGCGTTCTACAAAACGAACGCGAGGTGCAGACCAGAAGATTTGCTGGACTTCGTCGATAGTGATGTGATGCTTGCTTGCTAGTTTCTCTTCGATGTACGCTGAACACACAACTTCGTTGATGTCCATAACGCACCTTCATTTGCACGCATTGCATCTTCACGCTTCCTGAATTTTTGCTTGAATTAGAATTATAGCATAGCCTGGGCGAGGCGGTAGATTTGTAGAATCTCCGAATACTCTGGGCTTCAGCGGCATTGGACAAATTGGCTCGAACACGCTAGATTGGAAAAGCAAAAGGGCGAACAAACATTATTCGGTCGTTGGCAAGCTGGCCTGTACCCGTCACTATTTCTATCCAGCGGGTAGCCGCCCCCGCTACCCGCTGGATGCCGCGCTCAACCTCCCGCCGCGCGGTTCTTCTAATCTGCTGCGCGAGTGGGGGCTAGGACGCGCCGTCCGGCGCGTATCGCGCAACCGTGACCACGCTTGAACCTATCTTGGGGCTGGATCTGCGTATCCACGCGCTCGAATCGATGGGGCAGGATGCTGCGGGCGCTGTGGCGGCCTGATCAGCGCAGGCCGCCGCACCAATATCCTCCATGGGGGAGCAAGCATCCTGGTTGCTCAGTCGGATGGCACGGGCGTCCCGATGGCGCTGCCAAACGCCGCGCCGGCGGGGCAAAGGCCAGAAGCGGACCACACAGCACGCGGCGGTGGTGACCGCCCGCTCCGATCGCCCCCTCCCCGCTGACCCCGCCGAATGTGCTGGCGGCCTGGTTGCCCGCGCCGATCCAGCAGGAAGTGCGGCCCACATTGGTGGGGAAAGCGAACGTCATCAGCAAACTGGCCCAGCGGGCAGCGCGGCGGGAGAGGCGACACATCGGCGATCGGGTGGCGCTGATGGACGGTGCAGAGCCGATGCACCAGCAGATGCCCCGCCACATAGCGGACTAGACGCTGGTGCTGGACAGTATTCACGGGCGTGCATACGGGTGGCGCGCCGTCAACGCGCTGTTGGGGGCGCGCCATACCGAGCGCCCCGCCGGCGCACGCCAGCCGCGTTGTTGCACGCATGCTGATTCGCGTTCGGCTGCGCGGCGCGGGCGCGGCGCAGGTGTTGCCGGCGTTTTTTGAGCATCGGTCGTCCTCCTGCGCTGTTGGTCTGCTGGCCCGCGCCAGGGAACGTGGCGGACACGCCCTGGCGCGGGCGTCGCGACTGCAGCGCGGCGCCCATTTGTGGTTAACCTGTTTTTGCGTATCATGCGGGGTGAAGCGCCCCGATAGTTCCAGCTATCGAGACGACTTCACCCTCAGCCCGTCGTGAGGTAGGGTCATTGCGTCGGTCCGCCCCACGACGGGCAAGCCAGTCTTCGACTAAATCCTTCCAAGAGGAAACACCTATAGCCTGCGCAACCTTCTCGATTGTAAGAAGGTCAAGTGTGGTCATTGGCTCGCCATTTTCTGTTCCGTCGCGTGTCCCATACCAATAGCGCCGCGCCGTCCCCATCGAGATACCTGCCGCGAAATGCAGC
>JAKSDJ010000297.1 GCA_022360155.1 Chloroflexales bacterium
CCCGAACTAAACCACCGCCAAAATACACAAAAACCACAGAATGTAATACTTCGGCGCTATGCTATGGCTGCTGGTTCGTACAAGATCCCGTTGCAAGACAAGACACACAGATCGCTTTTACAAGCAATGTTGTGAAGTACTAAACATAAACTATTTCTCACCTCGGAAGATATACCGATGCGAGGCAGTTGTCTAGCGCTACACAACCCTCTATGGATTGCGCAAAAGCGGAACGAACCGCGTACCGCGCTCCCGCTTGCACATGCCGCCATTTACAGCTATGATATGCGCCATGACGACACGATTAGGAATACTAGGCGGCGGACAACTCGCGCAGATGTTGACTCAAGCCGCCATTTCACTTGGCATCGAGACGGTGATCTTCGAGCGCGGCGCTGACAGCCCGGCGGGTCGGCTGACGCAGCACGAAATCGTTGGTCCCTGGGCGGATGAAGCTGCCCTGACAACCTTTGCCGAGCGATGTAACTTGGTCACACTAGAAAATGAATTTGTCGATGCGACCGTGTTACGCCGCCTGGAAGAGTCAGGACTGCCGGTTTACCCCGGTTCAGCAACGCTCGCAGTAATCCAAGACAAGCTATTCCAGAAGCAGCGGATCACCTCTGCTGGGCTCGCAGCGCCTCGTTTTCGCGCCGTTGCTACGCCCGCTGAAGTAGCGGCTGTCGCGGAAGAGTATGGATGGCCGCTCCTGCTCAAGGCCCGCCGTGAAGGTTATGATGGCTATGGCAATGCGACGCTGCGCACCTCCGTGGATATTGCCTCGGCTTGGGAGCGACTATCGCGTCATGATCGCGAGTTGCTGGCCGAGGCATTCGTTCCCTTCGCCCGCGAGTTGGCGGTGATGGTCGTACGCAGGCGCGACGGCGAAACCCGCACCTATCCAGTGGTCGAGACGGTGCAACACAATCACATCTGCCACATCGTGCGCGCCCCTGCGCCAGTCCCTGATCATATCACCGCCCAAGCGACCGAGTTGGCACAGCGGGCGGTGGAAGCGGTGGCAGGCGTGGGAATCTTTGGCGTCGAACTCTTCTTGCTCGATGATGGCACAGTCCTCTATAACGAGATGGCGCCGCGCCCACATAACTCTGGTCACTATACGATCGAAGCTTGTGTCACCTCCCAATTCGAGAACCATCTGCGTGCAGTGTCGGGCTGGCCGCTTGGATCGGTTGATATGCGTGCGCCAGCAGCGATGGTCAATATCCTTGGCCAGCGCAACGGACCAGCTCGCAACGATAATCTCGGTGCGGCGTTGGCGGTACCGGGGGCGCATCTGCATATCTATGGCAAACGCGAGGTGCGGGTGGGGCGCAAAATGGGCCATGTGACTGCGTTGGGTGCGACCCTGGAAGAGGCTGAGGCAATTGCCCAACGGGCGGCGGAGTTCGTTGAGCTATAGACAAGCGACAAGCAATGAAAGCAAAGAGCCTTTCGCTGAACGTCTGTCGCTTACTTCAGGATTATCACGTATGCAACCGTTAATCGGAATCATTATGGGCAGCGACAGCGACTTGTCGACGATGCAGGACGCCATCGACGTTTGTCGTGAGTTTGGCGTACCCTACGAAGTGCGCGTCGTGTCGGCCCATCGCACCCCGCAGGATATGGCCGAGTACGCCGCAACCGCGCATACCCGTGGATTGCGGGTGATTATTGCCGGCGCTGGCGGCGCGGCCCACCTGCCGGGGATGGTCGCCGCCCACTCGCCCTTGCCCGTGATCGGCGTTCCCGTAACGAGCAAAGCGCTCAATGGGCTGGACTCGCTTCTCTCCATCGTACAGATGCCAGCCGGCGTGCCCGTTGCCACCGTCGCCATCGGCGGGGGACGGAATGCCGGGCTGCTGGCCGTGCAGATCCTCGCGAGCGCAGACCCGCGCCTACGCGATCAGGTGCTCACCTACAAAACGAACTTGGCCGAACAATCACGCGCCAAAAACGTCCAAGTGAGCGCTTTATCATCCCCCGATAAGGAAACTGACAATTGACACGTACTACCGAGATTGCTACACTGGCAAGCAGATAGTTGAATCGTACGCAGATAACGCGGACATTGCACAACTATCGGTTACTATACGAATGAACCCTATCTGGATACAACGGCAGACCGTGAAAACAACCCCAACGTCGAGCAATACGTTTCACACCTAACTCACAATGGAGGATCTATGCGCAACCTACTCGTCACAGGCGGGGCTGGCTTCATCGGCTCCAATTTTGTGCATTATATGCTGGAGAAACACCCCAACTACCGGATCATCGTCTATGACAAGCTGACCTACGCGGGGCGCTTGGAAAATCTCGAACGCGTCACTGCACACCCGCACTACGCCTTTGTACAAGGCGATATTTGCGATATGGCCAAGGTGCGCGAGACGATCCTGGCGTATGATATCGACACGATTGTCAACTTCGCGGCTGAGACCCATGTCGATCGCTCGATCCTCGACCCCGACGCCTTTGTCAAAACTGATGTCTACGGCTCGTATGTCTTGTGTGAAGTCGCCAAAGAACTCAAATTAGAACGTCTGCACCATATTTCCACCGACGAGGTCTATGGCCCGATCCCCCAGGGCGCATTTCGGGAGACCGATCCATTCCGCCCAACCAGCCCCTATGCGTCGAGCAAAGCCGGCGGCGAGCTGCTCGTGCTCTCGTACTTTATTACCTATGGGTTGCCGATAACGATTACGCGCGGCGTGAACACCTATGGTCCGTATCAATATCCAGAAAAGGCGATGCCGCTCTTTATTACGAACGCGCTCGACGACGCCCCTTTGCCGCTGTATGGCGACGGGCTACAGGTGCGTGACCGGCTCTATGTCACCGACCACGCCAGCGCCGTCGATGTCGTGCTCCATCACGGTCAGCTTGGTGAAGCGTACAACATTGCCGCCGACTGCGAGAAGACCAATAGCGAGGTGGCGCGTATGATCGTCCAGGCATTAGATAAACCGGAAAGCCTGATCCAGCCAGTGAAGGATCGCGCCGCGCACGATGTGCGTTATGCGCTCGACATCACCAAGCTGCGTTCACTTGGGTGGGCGCCGCAGGTCAGCTTCGAGCAAGGCTTCGCCCAGACAATCCAGTGGTACGTCGAACACCAAGATTGGTGGCGACCGATCAAGTCGGGTGAGTACCTGGAATACTACCGTCGCCAGTACGTCGAGCGCTAGACGCCAATAAAGCGAAACACAGAGCGAGCAGCAGCCCTCTCTCCACAACGCACCTTCGCCTCGCAACAGGAGATCTTTTCCATGACAACAGCGACATTTGCCCCTACGCTTCCCGGTCCGCGTTCTGTGCCTATTCTTGGGCGTACAGGCAATACGATCCAATTCTTTCGCGATCCTATCGCCTACTTGCGTCACTCCTACCAGACATATGGCGATTTGGTCGGTCTTATCGAGGGTGATAAGCTGGGCGTCTTTGCCTTTGGCCCGGAATACAACCATTATATCCTCACCAACCCCGATCTGTTCAACAGTCCCAGCATGCTGCTCTTTCCTGCCTCTCCTGATTCGGCGGCGCGCCGCCTCGATGCCGGGTTGCTCAGTATGAACGGGGCGCATCACCGCCAACAGCGCAAGCTCATCATGCCCGCTTTTCACAAGAAGCATGTCGAGACGTACCGCGATGATATGGTGGCAATTACGCAGCAGATGCTCGACACCTGGCGACCGAAACAACAGCTCGACATCGCCCACGAAATGCAGCAACTGACGCTCCGCATCGTTAGCCGGACGCTCTTCGGGCTCGATGCAGGGCAGAATACGCAACACATCGGGTTGATGAGCAAACAGTGGTTGGCGTTTCTTACTTCGCCCCAGGTCATGTTCTTGCCGCACAACCTACCCGGCATGCCCTACCGCCGCGCCCTGGCCCACGCCGAGCGCATGGAGGCTAACCTCCGCAACATGATCGCTCGCAAACGAGCTAACCCCGCCGAACAGCACGATGTCATAGCGATGCTCATCCAGACCCGCGATGAAGATGGCACGGCTCTGACCGATGCTGAACTGATCGGCCAGGCAAATATCCTGTTCCTGGCAGGACATGAAACCAGTTCGAACGCGCTGACCTGGACGCTCTTCTTGTTGGCGCAGCACCCGGCTATCGCCGCCGACCTGCTCGATGAGCTGAAGAGCGAACTCCATGGCGACCCGCCGACAATCGAGCAACTGGGCAAACTGCCGCTTCTCGAGCGCGTGGTCAAAGAGAGTATGCGAATCTTGCCGCCGGCTGTCTATGCTGTCCGTAACAACACCGCACCATTCGCCCTGGGGCCGTATGAATTCAACGACCCTGGTATTGTTGTTGGCCTTAGCCACTACATAACGCACCACATGCCCGAACTCTACCCCGAACCGGAGCGCTTCAACCCAGGCCGCTGGAATAACATCGATCCCTCGCCGTACGAGTACTTGCCCTTCAGCGCCGGACCGCGGATGTGCATCGGCGCGACCTTTGCGCTGATGGAGATCAAGCTTGTCCTGGCGACGCTGTTGCAGCGCTACCGCTTCGCCTTGCAACCAAACGCGCGTATCGACCGCCATGTGGCAGTCACCCTTACGCCACGCCAGGGCATGCCAATGACCGTTATGCCGCAAGATCGCCAGTTCCAGCGCAGCCTGGTGCATGGCAACATCCACGAGATGGTGTACCTGCAATAAGTTCGGAAAAAAGCAATGCGGGAGTCATGTTGCTGCACGGCTCCCACACCTTACAGAAAGCTTGGCGCTTCATCCCACCCGTGAACGGAGTGGGATGAAGCGCCGCAGTGATCACCCGCTGTGGCTCGCCGCCCTTGCATGCCACGAACACTTGTACTATACCCCCTCCAGCATTGGCACATGCATAAGTGAACATTCGGCGCGGTTGCAGCGCATAACCTCAATGGGGCGCTGTGTCAAACGTTCTCCCTAGCGCGTAACCAATGGCATGTGGATGAGCATGCATCGGTGCAAGACCGTAGAAGCCCACGCCGTTCACGGGTGGGAGTCATCACAATCCAACCACGCCTATCCTCCATGTCCAACCATTTGGCCTGCTCTTTTCAGGCTTGACAAATACAGCTCCCGCAACTTCCCGCGCCTCGCGAACAACCCCAGGCGCCACACCTGTCGGGTCTTCCATTTCATAGAAACTTTACAAAAAGAAAACACCGATTTAATTTAGGCTTGATGTGGCGTTAGCACAGGAAGGTTAGGTTATAGGCGATCCCAAACTACTATTTTGTTATGCTCCGTGCCCATAAATTTGCCGTAGTATGGAGTGAATTCCTAAAAGAGAGGTTTTTTCGTGTCCAAGATTAGCCGCCGTAACTTTCTGCGCACCACTGCATTGGTAGGTGGTGCAGTCGGCCTGCAAGGTCTTACCGCCCGCTCCGCGCTCGCCCATGACAGTCTGGCGCTCCAGCGCATTGCCGGTTTCGGCAATCTGATCCCAACTCCTGCGAACAACACAGGAGAAATGTTCTTGGCTCTGCCGAAAGGGTTCCAATACAACGTCTTCGGCAAAACCGGCAGCATTATGTCCGATGGTAATCCAACTCCATCAGCCCACGATGGTATGGCTGCTTTTGCCGCCGCTGGTACAATCCGCCTGGTACGCAACCACGAGGTTCGCACTCGAGCCGGTACGCCGGGAGCCGCCATTGGCAATCCGGCGCAATCCTACGATCCTTTGGCCGGAGGCGGTACAACGACCTTGGTCATCGATCCGGTCTCGCGGGAGATAGTCTCCGACTTCGTGAGCCTGAGCGGCACCCTGGTAAACTGCGCTGGCGGCCCAACCCCGTGGGGAAGCTGGATCAGTTGCGAGGAGACGGTCCTGGGCCAGGTCACATTCACGGACTCGTCGGGGCGCGAGAACGGAGGGTTCTCTGAACCGCATGGTTATTGTTTTGATGTCTCGGCTGCTGCCGACGGCACGGTCACCCCGGTCGCCCTGAAAGAGATGGGCCGCTTCGTGCATGAAGCCATCGCCATCGATCCCGACACCGGCATTGTGTACGAGACCGAAGACCGCAATCCGAGCGGCTTGTATCGCTACATTCCGCATGAGCGCGACAACCTGGCAGCCGGTGGACGACTGCAAATGTTGGCGATCCAGGACAAGTATAACTACGATACCCGCAAGAACCAGACGATGAATTCGATCCTGCCCGTAATGTGGGTTGACATCGACGACCCCGATCCGGCAGCCGCCGACACGAACTCGCTGGCAGTCGCCGAGCAAGGCTTTGCGCAAGGCGCTGCCATCTTCGCCCGCCTGGAAGGCGCCTGGTACGGTAACGGCAGTATCTATGTCGTCTCGACCAGTGGCGGCGATGCGAAACTGGGCCAGATCTGGGAGTTACGCGTACGCGGTCCGCTGGCCGGCAATCTGCGCTTGCTCTTCGAGTCGACCAACCCGGAGGTGCTCGATGGTCCGGACAATGTCTGCGTGAGCCCGCGCGGCGGCTTCCTGGTGCTCTGTGAGGATGGCGACGACGATCAGTTTCTGCGCATCCTGACCCGCAAAGGCCAGATCTACAACTTCGCCAAGAACATAATTCCTGGCTTCGAGAGACGCGAATTCGCTGGGGCCTGCTTCAGCCCGAACGGCGACACCCTCTTCGTCAATGTTCAGACTCCGGGGGGAACCTTTGCGATCTGGGGCGCCTGGTAAGTAATGTAACGTTTTCTTTCTTTGGAAAGACTATACATAGGTCGGCGACAAAGCGCCGGCCTACATTTTTGTCGGCGACAGAAGCAAGATATGGTACGATAGGGCAATAGCATTCTTTGCGCTGTGCGGCACAATGTTTGTGCTTGGAGCTCGAACGCGCGGTTGCTTGTGTCCGTGAATAGGAGAGACGAACAGGTTGTCTCGATGAATACGCCGTCACATCTGATCATCACCGCAGTGTTGCGCAAGAAGCTGCGTCGGGTTCCGATACCGCGCAGCGCCTTTCTGTTTGGCTCGATAATGCCTGATATTCCGCTCTATCTCCTAAGTTTTGGCGGCGCTATCTACTACCGTTTCGTCCGGGGAATGGAACTGGGCGCGGCGATGAATTATATGTTCGATGACCTGTTCTTCAACGATCCCTTTTGGATCGCGCTACATAACTTTTTTCATTCACCGACGCTGTTGTTGATCGCCCTAGCCACGCTCTGGAACCGCCGGCGACAGATTGAAGGACCATCACGCTGGCTGTTCTGGTTTTTCGTCGCTTGTCTGTTGCATACCGCGATCGATATTCCTACCCACGTCAACGACGGTCCGCTGCTCTTTTTCCCCTTTGAGTGGACAATCCGCTTCGAGAGCCCGGTAAGCTATTGGGACTCAAGCTATTATGGCAACCAGTTCGCAATCTTTGAACTGGCGCTCAATATTGTCCTCCTGGGATATCTATTCGGCCCAGCGCTCTGGAACCGCCTGACGCGCAAGCGCCGCGATACAGCCGTGCCAGGAGCCTAAACGTGTCCAACACCCAGCCTGTTGTTTTGATCACCGGCGCGACTGATGGGATCGGCTTGGCCCTAGCGCGGCAGTACCAGCAACGTAACGCCCGACTTGTGCTGCTCGGTCGCCGAGATCGCGCCACCCTCGATTCTGCGCTGTTCACAGCGGACAGCTACTGCCAGGTCGATCTGGCCCGACCCAACTGCGCTGCCACAGTCGCCGCATTCTTCCAACAACGCGCTGTCGAACACCTCGATCTGCTTATCCACAACGCCGGGGTCGGCTTCTACGGCGCAGTCACGGACCAGCCGGTCGCAAGTATTCGTGAATTGGTCGCGGTGAATCTCCAAACCCCAATTGCCCTGACCCACACGCTGTTGCCTCACCTCGAACGGGCGCGCGGACAGTTGGTGTTCATCAGCTCGGTCGTCTCGGCACTGCCAGTTCCGCAGTACGCGGTTTACGGCGCAACCAAGGCCGCACTGGACGGATTCGCCCGTAGTTTGCGGATAGAACTGCACGGGAAGATCCTGGTTCAGGTCATCCATCCTGGCGCGACCCGCACGAAGATGCACGCCCGCAGCGGTGCGCCGATCAGCGAGCGGCGCTGGCGGCGCTTTCCCGCCAGCAAAACCGTCGCCGCACAGATCATCGCCGCGATCGACCAGAGACGCCCGACAGCGACCATTGGCCGCGGCAATCAGGTGCTGCGCTTCGCCGGGCGCTATCTCGACTGGTTGATAGATCGGGTGATTCGATGAAACATTGTGTTATCACTGGCGCCGCCGATGGCATTGGCAAGGCGTTGGCTCAGCATTTTGCAGCAGCGGGCTATGCCATCACCGGGATCGATGTTGATGCGGCGCGCGCCGAACAGACCCGCACGGAACTGGCGCAGCGCGGGGCGACGGTTGCTTTTCTGCACGCTGATCTTGCCGCCGACGAAGACATAACACAGGTGTTAGAGCAACTGGTCGCAGGAACACAGATCGACGTTTTCATTCACAACGCCGGGATCAACGCAGTTGGGCGTTTCGTTAGCTCCAATTTGGAGCGCCAGCAGCAGGTGCTGAACCTTAATTTGCTTGCGCCCATGGTGTTGACTGCCGGGCTGCTGCACGCCGAGCAGATTGCCCGCGGCGGATCTTTTGTCTTCGTTTCTTCACTGTCGCGCTTCGTCAGCTATCCCGGCGCGGTAGCCTACGCGGCAAGCAAGGACGGGATAGCCGCCTATGCACGTAGCCTGGCCACTCCGCTCGCTCGCCAGGACATCCACGTTCTGACCGTCTATCCTGGCCCGACGCGCACCGCCCACGCCCGCCGCTACAGCCCCGACAATCGTCGCGAACAGCGCCGCATGCCGCCCGAGCGTCTGGCCGCGCTGATCTATGCAGCGGTGCAGGCCCGGCGGCGGGTGCTGGTCCCCGGAGCAGGCAATAAACTCTTCGCCGTTCTGGGGCGCTACGCCCCCGGTCTGGTCGAGCGGGTAATGCGCAAAACTATCCTGGACCGGCTGGATACGCCGCAATCCTGAGCATCACTTTATCGCCGCCCCTGCACTATCCCCTCGGCTGCCATCCGCGCAACTCGCCCGATTGCTTGCAGCCAACCTTCGGTCGATGGATAGGTAAACCCCACACACACGAGATGCGCATTGCGAACTGATCGCCAGTAGCGATCAACGCGCGGTTTGCCGTCCTGATCGAGATCCAACTCGTCAGCAACGAATTGGATCGTCGGGCGATAGCCGGTCGCCAGAATGACCGCATCGAACGGCTCGCCCTGCCCATTATCGAACTGCACGCGCCCAGGTAAGAAACGAGAGACGCCTGGGTAGCGCGTCACTCGGCCCGCTGCAACCGCCTCGGGGAGTTGGTAGCCCACTACGGGATAGGAATCGAGCAGCATGCCCGGCGGCCAGGGAATGCCAATCGCGCTATAATCACGCCGCACTCGGCGCAGCGCCCGCTCGCCAAGCGATCTTGGCAGCCGCAGAAACAACCAGGCCAGCGCCCGCATTGCCGTCGCCGACTGGGGATAGGGGACGAACGTTGCGCCACTCTGGATAGAAATGCCGGTAGCAACGCCGTGTTCGCTCAGATCTACAGCTATCTCAGCGCCAGAATTGCCAACGCCAACCACGAGCGTACGCTTACCAACAAAAGGCGTCGGGTTGCGGTAATCACGCGAGTGCATGATCAGGCCGCCAAAATCGGCTTCACCGCCAAGCGCTGGGATGTAGGGCGTGCTCCAAATCCCGGTGGCTACAACCAGCGTGTCGCCTTCGACTGGACCCTGGTTAGTCATTATCTGCCAGGCGTGAGCGTTCCAGGTCGCAGATTGGACTTCGACCCCACTGGCGATTTCGATTCGAAAGTGCCGCGCATACTGCACAAGGTAGCGCTGGAACTGTGACGCCGAGGGAAAAGGAGGGTAATCATCCGGCATTGGCAAGCCGGGCAACGTCGAAACCTCCTTGAGGGTGTGCAGATGCAAGCGGTCGTAGTGGTTCTGCCAGGCAAATCCGATTCCACACCGCTCCAGAATTCGATATGGCAAATTCCGCTGCTGTAACTCGTATGCTACAGCCAGACCAGCCGGTCCAGCGCCAACAATAATAATCATAGCGTTTGGTGAGAACGTGTCGCGCCGCAAGAAGGCGCAACACCGATTGCATCGAAGAGCAGAAGCATTGCGAAGACTGACCGGAAAGTGATGCTCACGGCTTGACCTCGAACAGGTGCTCGACCGGGAACTGGACGTGGACGGCATCGCCACAGGCATAGCTCCGGCGCGGCTGATTCGTCCTGACCCGGACGGTATCGCCGTTGACAGCCACACGGTAATCGGTAAACTCGCCCTTGTAAAATCGGTCGGCGATAACCCCCAGCACAGCATTTGGCGCCGACGTATCGAGCAGATTCAATCGTTCTGGCCGGATAGCGAATGTCGCCTCCCGCTCCGGTCCCGACACTGTTGGAACCGTAAACGTGCCCAACCCGGCAGAGAAACGGTCGCCCGCGACACGTCCATCGAGAAAGGTCGAAATCCCGACAAATCGAGCCGCCGCGCGAGTCGGGGGCTGCTGAAACATCCGATCAGGCTGGTCACAGGCAACAATCGTATGGTCAAGCAACAGGGCGGTACGGTCCGACATGGTCATCGCCTCGCTCAAGTCGTGCGTAACCAACAGCGTGGTAATGCCCAGTTCGCGCTGGATGCGCCGGATCGCCTCCTGCAAGGTGTGGCGCACGGCGGTGTCCAAGCTGCTCAGCGGCTCGTCCAGCATCAAGACCCGCGGGCGCGTCACCAGGGCGCGGGCGAGGGCAACCCGCTGCTGCTCGCCGCCAGAGAGTTGCGCCGGGTAGCGCCGCTCGAAGCCTGACAACTCCACGATATCGAGCATACGGGCCACTTCGGCTCGGATCGTTTGGCGATTCGTCCGCTGCACTTTTAGGCCAAACCCGATATTGTCGGCGACGGTCATAAACGGGAATAGGTAGGCTTTCTGAAACATCAAGACAGCGCTACGGCGGTTGGCAGGGATCGAAAGAATACTCTGATCATCAAAGCGGATGTCACCGCTGTCGGGATGTTCAATCCCGGCGATCAACTTAAGAATAGTAGATTTACCGCTTCCCGAAGGGCCAAGCAAGGCCAACAATTCGCCGGACTGCACAGCGAGCGACACCGCGCTAATCGTGGGGTCAGCCTGGCGCGGATAGGTTTTGGTCAAGGTATCGAGAAAAACTGATGTCATAGGTCACAAACAATGTATAGGTTAGCTCAATACTGTCCCGTCATCCGCTGCTCGCCCAGGTAACGCACCGTAGCAATGATGATCAGGATGGGCGGGGCAACAAACAGCAACGAGAGGATGGCGATACTGGTTGGATTGCCGCCGGAAACAGTTGAGAAAAGCAAAATAGGCAACGTGATCACGCGCCCGCTGCCGATCAGTAAGGTCAGCAGATACTGGCTCCACGAGATCAGAAAGGCAAACAGCATTGCAACAACAATGCCAGGAAATATCAGCGGCAGGGTCACGCTCCAAAAGATTCGCACCTGGCTTGCGCCCAGTACCAAGGCCTGGGACTCGAAATTCGGATCGTAACGCGCAAAAACGCCGATGAGGGAAAAGATCGTATAGGGCAACACGGGAATGAGATGGACCAGGACGACGCCGAGATCGGTACCGGCCCAGCCAAGCCGTAGAAACAAGATATTTAGCCCCATGCCAGTTGCTGCCGGCGGCGCCACCGTCGGCAGGAAGAACAGCAACAACACAAACCCCTTGCCGCGAAAATCGTGTAGGCCGAGGGTGCGGGCTGCCGGGTAGCCCGCCACCAGCGAGAGAACACTAGTCAGGACAGCTATCTTCAGGCTTTCCCAGAGCGCCTCTTGGGCGCGGGGATTACTGATCTGGTTGAGAAATGGAGTGAAGGTCCACTCAAGCGGCAAAACTTGCGGGTAGAACCAGCGCATCGAGAAGGCGTGGAGCACAAAGACGACAAGCGGCGCGAGCAAGAGGGCATAGAACGTGAAGCGTATGACGTGCAAGGCAATACGGGAAGGGTGAAGCGTAAAACGCTGACTGGATTGGCTTTTACCTATTTCGACATTGGCCATAGCTATAATACCATTATGGATTATGCAACGCGCTTCACGCTGATATAGCGCGCTATTCCCGCAATCAGCAGCACAATCAGCGCCATGATGATGCTGATCGCCATTCCCTCGGCGCGGCTGCGCAAATCCGAGTTGAGAAAGAATTCGAGCGATAACACCGCCAGCATGCGCGGGAAACGCACGCCGAGCAAGGCCGGCACTTCATACGCGCCAAACACAAAGGCAAACACCAAAAGCGACCCGGCGACTAAGCCCGGCATCACCAGCGGCAAAGTGACGTAGCGCAGCCGCTGCCAGCGCGTCGCCCCCAGATTCTCGGCCACCAAATCGTAGCCCTCCGGTTGCGAGCGCAGAATTGCCAACATAATCAGCGCCAAGAACGGGATCTCCTTGGTGACATAGTCGAGGATAATCCCAATGCCGAAGCGGTCGCGGACTAGGACCGGGAAGTCCGCCGGAGCCGTAATCAGGCCAAAGGCGGTCGCGACCCGCGCCAACAGACCGCTCTGGGCCAGCAGCAGGCTCAAGCCAATCGCCCAGACGAGATGCGGAAACGCCAGGCTCAGGTACAGCGACGATGCACTGTTGTTTTTGCTAACGTCACGCTGGCGTTGCCCCGGCAAAAGCACCAGCAGCAGCGCGCCCAGCGCCGCCAGAAACGTCGCAGCGCCGCTGACCCACAGCGAAAACCCCAGGGCCGGCCAGAACTCGCTCGCCGCCACCGACGGGCCGATCAGCACGTTGCGGTAGGCGGCTAGACTCAGCGTCTGCTGATCGATCAAGGTCAGATAGCCGAAGCTCTGGAGCACGCCATAGACCACGCTTGCCCCAAACAAGGCTACGATCAGCCCCAGCGCCGGAGCGAGCATGAGCAGGATTTTGATGCGTTCCCGAGTTGCCTTGTTCATAGAATGGCCTGGCGGCGAGGTTGCAATCATAGCCTACGACCTTGTATCGCTCTTTGCTCAGTCACTGCCCAATCAGAACATTCTGCCGCCAGTCTTGCTCGACCAGGCTTTGATACTCCCCGGCGGAGTCGCCGACCAGCGAGCCGGCCAGATCTTCAGCCGGGGTCGCCGCCGACCCAAGTTGCGCGGCTTCCTGAAGCTGAGCACTGGCGGCAGGATCGGTCACGCGGGTGACATCAATCGCGTAGCCCAGGCCAAACCCATTCTCTGGGATAATCTGCGCCGCCTGAAACTCCGGCTCCAGGATCAGATTCGCCAGTACCAAGGCGGCAGCCTTATTCGGCGCATTGGCCGGAATAGCGACATAGTTGAAGTCACCGATCATGTAATCGTCGAAGACGAAGGCACGGGCCGTTTCAGGCACAAGCCCTTCGGCAATCAGCGGGCCAGCTCCGGCAATAGCCTGGGTGATGCTGAAGTCGATCTCGCCATTCGCGAACAGGCTATGCAACTCGTTCTCTTCCTTGGGATAAGTCTCACCCTCGCGCCACAAGTACGGCTTCAACTCGTTGAGGTAGGCCCACACCTCCGGCGACCATTGATCCCACAACTCCTGGTCAAAGGTGAGCCATTGTTCGGAACCGCCGCTCAACTCGAAGAGCGCGCCCTTCACAAAGCGCGTTCCCTGGAAGGCGCCTGGACCTGGCGCGATGTAGGTGAAACGCCCGGGATTGGCCCGCGCCCAATCGGTCAACTCGGCGTATGAGCGGGGCAGTTCGTCCTCGCTCATGCGCGCTGAGTCGTAGATAAACTGGAATTGAGCCGACGACCAGGGGCTTTCCAAATCCTCGACCGGTTCGCCAAAGTCGCGGTTGATCGCCGGATTGTCCCAATCGACTAGGCTGCTATTGGGCAAGGCTTGCGCCCAGCTAGGGAAGAGCATATCAGCCTGTTTCAACGACAGAAAATTCTCGCCGTTGATCCAGATCAGGTCGACATTGCCGGGATCGATCCCCGCCTCTTTCTCGCTGAGCACCTGGTTGACAACATCGACCGCATCAGCCACCGGCACCCGGTTGAGGGCAATATCGTA
>JAKSDJ010000061.1 GCA_022360155.1 Chloroflexales bacterium
GCCTGGCTTGGCCTGGCCGGTGTCGCCGAAACACTCGAAGAACGCCGACATGCTGTTGCGCGCGTTCTTGAGTTGGACCCGCAGCATCCGCTGGCCCGGCGATGGATGCAGCAGTTTTACGAGCAGGCGCCGCCGCTCGCTCATCAGACGCCAGTTCCCCCAGTTCGCATCCTGCCCCAACCGCCAGTCGCGCCGCGCGAACCCGAGCCATCTGCGACAGCGCCGGCAACTCTTACGCCTGTTGTCGATGATGCGCGCCCGCCAACGCATCGTGTTCCTGCCTGGGCGTTTGCGCTTGTTGCAATATTGTTATTTGTTATAGCGTTTTGGGGGATAAGGGCGGCGCTTTCGTCGACCTTCTTTGTTGGAGTCGCTCCTCCACCAACACCAACCCTGCCTGGTCAGCTTCTACCACTGTTGCCAGACGCAACGACCAATCCTGTTGGAGCGCCTCCTGTCATGCTGCCGGGAACCGAATTTGTGCCGCCCGAACGGACGCTAGTCTTGAATCAGCCAACACCGACACGCGCCCCTAACGAGTTTGTTTCGCCCACAGAGTTGGCGATGGGTGCTTTTATTGAATATGACAATTGGCAGGCCAGCTTGCTCAAACCCAATTATGCGCTAGTGCTCGATGGGGCAATCGGCGACCGAGAGCCCGCAGGACGCTTTGTTTTGGCCTTGCTTGCTATCGGCAACAATGCAGCAACACCTCGTTTCATCCCACCGGATCTCTTTGTGCTGGTTGACGACCAGGGCCGCTCTTATCGACCTGAAACCGGCGTATCCAGTATGTATCTGAACCTTTATGGCCGTGGCCAACGTGGCGAATTAGCTTTGGAAGACGCAATTGAACCTGCGGGAAGGGTGCTCAGTGTTCCCTTGCTCTTCGATGTGCCCCAAGATGCAACGGGCTTGTTCTTGATAATGGGAAGGCAACCCATTGCTGGATGGCCCGTCCTCGAACGTGTTCAGGATGGCGCTCTCCCGCTTACGGCGACGCCGAATGCCGGACCATGAACCTCACTCCTGCACACAGCACTGGTTGCGCTCACACTAATCATAAACGCTCAGCCATCAAGACGCCATCCGCGCGACAGCTATTCAACGCAATGGGGGACGGTATCTTGGACAAGGGGCTTTGTCGCAGCACCTTACCGATAGCTGATGGCTGAACGCTTTGCTTACCCCTGTGTTTTACTACTCGGTATGTGTCGTCTCCAAGCGACGCTGATACTCGGTTGCCTGATAGATGAACGCTTCCAAGCGTGTGGTGATGTTCGTACCGCCCTGGGCGTCAAACGCAATGTCCAGCCATGGAATATTTCCCAGATCGGCGCGCAGCCGCGTGGCCATTCCTGCGGTGATGATGCCGGGCATACACGAGAAAGGCATCACGTTGATAATGCCGCAGACGCCGTTCTGCTGCATATCGATCGCTTTGCCCATTGTTAACACGCTCTCAGTTCCTAACCGTGGTTCGTAATACGGGCGGATGTTGTTCATCAGGCGGGCAATTGGCGGCTCGTGCTTATGGCGCAGCAGATGCGCTATTGGCTTGACCAGGCGGTGCTCGTGATAGTGCTGGTAGAGGTCAGTCAGCCAGGTTTTTCCCCATTCCAAGCGTTGCCCTCGCGTGCGTGAATTACGCAAGTAGACCCAATTCGTGTAATAGAACCACTCCATCATCGTCGTGAGTTGCACCTCGCCGCCTATAGCTTCGACAGCACGGATCAATTCGAGATTGCTGTAGGTATTGAAACGCAAAAAGATCTCGCCAACGACGCCGATCAGCGGGCGCGGTTTACTATGATCGATAGGCAAAGCTTCAAACTGCTCAGCAATATCCTGCATCGCCAGGTGTAGCTGCTTGCCGCCGCCAGCCTCGGTTGTTTGCACTACACGCTGTAGACTGGCCTGATAGAGTTGGTCAGTTTGGCCGGGTTTGAGCTCATAAGGGCGATGCTCGTAGAGCAGTTTCTGGATCAGGTCAACCGCCACCACTCCCTGCCAGACCAGTTGGCGCAGACGGGTTGGGTTTTGGCCGAAGCCTTGATAGGAGTTTTCAGCGTCGGGCGACATGATCTCCAGGTTTTGCAAGCCAAGCTGATCGAGAATGTCACGCTGGAGTACTTCATACTGGCCAAAACGACAGAACCCGCCAGCGGTTGGAAAGAAGAGCACCGCCTGTTTGGGGTTGAAACCGGGCTGTCGCGCCAGGCGGATATACGAGCCTATCGTTACCATGCAAGGCGAACACTCTCGTCCGCGGCAAAACTCCATACCGGCTGTTGTTGTTTCGTCATTGGGCATGGGAAGAACTTCGGCAGGCATGCCGTGCGCCCGCAAGGCCGCCGCCAGAACGCAGGAGTGGTCGCACATATACGAGATGTAAATGGTTTTAGACGTGTGGGTCGGTATTGTCGCCATGCTCTTACTCCTTATATTGCTGGCGCTAGGCTGCCTTTGCCCATTGCAAGGCTATCAAAAAAGGCTTCGCAGCGTGTGATAATCCCCGCGTCGGCGGTGTGATCGTCGAGCTCTAACTCAAGAAACGGCTTGTCGCCCATAATCCGCTGGAAGAAACTGAGCAAAAAGGAGTCTGGCCCACAATTGAAGTTGGTGACATAGATGGCTTGGAGCCGCGGATCATCGTGGACGATCTGCGCCGCTGCGAGAATATCTTGCCCGCTCCGCCAGAAAATACGATTGTAGCGCTCCGCCAGATTGACTGTATCCAGCGGCAAGATGTCGAGCGGAAGAGGCAGCACGCCCAGTTTGCGCAGTTTGTAGGGCAGATCTTGGCAAACGGCGACATCATAGGTGTTGTACGGTCGCCCGACGATTACTGCCGCAAGCTGCCCTGCCGGCAGACCCGCGAGCACGTCGCGACCATGCTGGCGCACTGTAGTGTAGAAGACTTGTTGCGCTGCTGCGCCGGCTGCGTCGGCGGCCAAAATCTCTTCACGCGAGACGCCTAGTTGGCGCGCTAGGTCATACAGGTCACGCTGTTTATCCGGCGACTGCTTCAGGTGGATCGGCGTCAAAAGCGGTTTCCAGGGCCGCTCTTGCAACTCCATCTGTGCGTTAACGAGGTAGGGCATGGCCGGGATGTAAGGGCAATAGTTGCTCTCGGTTTGGCCAGGAGCAATCTGTGCGTGGTTGAGCATGCTCGGCATGAAAATGAAATCGGCTTCTGTGTCTAACAAATCGAGTATGTGTCCATACACCAGCTTGGCGGGAAAACAGGCTTCAGTGCCGGCATGTTCGCGCGCTTGGCTGATAATGTGCGGATTGGTCGCCGAGGACAGCACGAGTTCGATATCGAGCGACTCGAAAAAGGCGCGCCAGTATGGGAAAAGGTCATACATCGTAAGAACGCGCGGCATCGCAACCCGCCGACGACCGTTGCGCGGGCCGGTTGGCGCTGTGTAGTCTCCTAATAACAGCCGGTTGCGTTCGGCGAAGAGATCGGGCAGAATCTGCATAGGGTGATTGCGAGCGCGCCCTGCTTCTTCGAACTTGTCACAGAGCGCACCGTAAAAGATAGGCGGCTCGGTGTCGATAACGACTTTGTTGACCTCACAAAGGTTTGGGCAGGCTTTGCATTCGAACGTCGTAGCCTGATAGCGCCGGTTAGCCAGATCGAATCCTCTGAAGCGGGTCGCGACGGTGTCACCCTGCGCGTTAAGTGTCTCCATCGCCAGAAGCGCCGCACCAATCGCCCCAGTGACATCGTGGTGCGGCGGTACAGTGATGCGACGCCCGGTGAGTTGTTGGAAGGCTGCGACAACTCCTTGGTTCCAGGCGACGCCGCCCTGGAAGAAGATATTCTTGCCGATGCTGCGGCCATTGACGACGCGGTTGAGATAATTCTGCGCGATGGCGTAGGCTAGACCGGCTGTCAGCTCGTCGCGCTGCGCGCCCTGCTGTTGATGGTGGACGATATCCGACTCCATAAACACAGTACAGCGTTCGCCCAGACAGACCGGGCTTTCTGAGGCGAGAGCCAGGCGGCTGAAATCGGCGCTAATACTAATCCTGAGTCGATCGGCCTGTTCTTCCAGGAATGAACCAGTGCCTGCCGCACAAGCGCTGTTCATCGCGAAGTCGACGACCGCCCCATTGCGCAGGCTAATGTATTTGCTGTCCTGTCCGCCAATCTCGAAGATCGTATCAACGCCGGGGTCATAGGCGAGTGCGGCGCGGGCTTGGGCGGTAATCTCGTTGCGAACCACATCGGCGCCGACAAAATCGGCGGTAAGGTAACGGCCTGACCCTGTCGTGCCGACACCACGCACCGTAACATACGCGCCCATCTCCGCGCCGATCTCTTGCACGCCACGCCGGACTGCGTCGAGCGGCTTCCCGGCAGTGTGCAGGTAACGTCGGGCCACAACGCGCGCTTGCTCGTCAACCAATACAACGTTGGTGCTGATCGAACCAACGTCGATCCCTATGTAGACTGGAATACGCTGGGCATTGCCGAGGGCGCCGGAGTTGTGTTCAGCATGATTATTTGCTGGAGCTGCCTGGAGGTTTAGCGTTTGCAGCGGAGGCATCCGCTTGCCGTTACGATTGTTCACGCGCAGGTCGACCTCCAGGGGGCCGAACCCGGCGAAGGGCATTGTTGCACCGGCGGCGATATCGTCCATCGCGACAAACGCGGTGCCCAGCGCCGCCATGATGTGGTGATTCTGTGGAACGATGATCTGACCTGCTTCCAAGCCCAACAGCGTCTCAAAGGCGCGAACGACGGCTTGATTGTAGGCGACGCCGCCCTGGAACAGGATCGGCGGGATGAAAGCCTTGCCTTTGGCTACAACGCTCTTGAAATTGCGAGCCAGGGCCAAACAGAGCCCGGACAGAATATCGGCAAGCGGGGTTCCTTTTTGCTGTAGGTGAATCATATCCGACTTGGCAAAGACAGTACAGCGTCCGGCGATGCGGGCTGGGTTTCGGGCTTGCAATGCCAATACGGCAAACTCATCCTCTATGGCAATATCCAGACGCTCGGCTTGCTGATCGAGAAACGAGCCGGTTCCTGCTGCACAGAGCGAGTTCATGGCGAAATCGGCCAACGCCATCTTCCCCGCTGCCTCGTCCCAGGCGAGTGATAGGAATTTACTGTCTTGTCCTCCAATCTCGATCACTGTTCGGGCAAAGGGATACAACACTCCTACCGCTTGAGTTTGAGCAACGAGCTCGTTGATGTGGCGACATCCTAAGAGTTGGGCAATCGGTCCGCCCCCAGAACCTGTTATGCCAACACCAGCCACCCGGCGAAGGTCAACTTCGTACGACAATTCGTTCACAGCCTGCATCAGTGTCTGGCGCGGCTGACCGTTCGAGCGCAAGTAACGGAAGGTAATAAGATTGCGCTCCTGGTCCACAACAACAACTTTCACTGTTGTCGATCCAATGTCAATTCCTAAATGAATAGCTTGCATACGCACTCCTCTGCAACCCTCTGGCAAGGATACAAAGATGGTCATCTTGTCGGACTCTCGCGCCATGTTGTGCGCTGAGCGTTCCCGGGATTGGTGGTATTAGGCACAGGTGTTGGAATTAGATTCTACGCTGTGTGCTGTAGCGCACTCGGCTCGATGGAGCATAGCGGGGTGAAGCAAACGACAAGCGCGCGCTTGTGAGCAGTATACGCTCAACGAGATACTTGTGGAGGAAGGAACAATTAACTCCAGGGTAAAAAGTCTTAACTATGCCATTATGGATCTGCTAATCCATGGGTGAGATCTGTTGGGTCTACATCAAGGCAGCCCTCTATCCGGTCCGTCACTAGCCATTGTGGTACGCGGTTCATATGCAGAAATGGTCTTTTAGACAATCGTTCCACGTCGTCGTTGTGCCATCTTCAGGAGGATAAGATGAAGCTGCTACGTTCTCTGCTCTTGTTAGGAACACTGATTGCGCTACCGTTGGAAAGTGCAGGGGCTGCTTCGATACAGACGCCGCAGCTATGGATCAACGAGTTTTTGGCCCGCCCCGATGCTGGCAATGAAGAATGGGTCGAACTATTTAATCCCAACCCATTCGCCGTTGAACTGACAGGCTGGAAAATTGATGATAGCGTGATTGGCGGGACACAGATCCCAATCCCTGCTGGAACGATCCTGCCTGCCAATAGCCTGCTCGTCGTATCCAGGAATGGCAACATCTTCGGCAACAAAAACGACGGCATTCAGCTCCTCAATGCCCAGAGCAAGGTTGTTGACACTTACGCATACACCAGCGCCACAGCCGGCCAAAGCTACGCACGGATGCCGGATGGTCATAAGGATTGGGTCGAAGGCGCTCCATCACGAGGGGCCTGGAACGTACTCCCTGAACCAAGCCCACTGCCGACGCTCACACCGACTGAAATCCCAACAGAGACTGCGACCTCTACTGTAACCCCGACACCGACCGAGACTGCGAACCCCACTATCACCTCCACATCGACTGCGACCGCGACACCAACTATCCCTCCAACGCCGATCAAGACCATTCCGCCGACATCAACAGCAGAGCCAACAGCTACCACTGTGATCGACACACCGTCGACAGCCACCCCTGAAGCACAGCCCCACACCGTCGTCATCAATGAGCTTATGGCCGCTGGCCAACCAGAGTGGATCGAGCTGTACAACAACGGCGCCGAGCCAGTCACATTGACGAATTGGATGATCAAACGTATCAGCGCCAGCGGCACCGAGAAGCGCAAAACCCTCGCTGCTGCAATAGTGAAACCCCACGGATTCGTCGTGCTGGAGTTTACCGACAGTTTTCTGAATAATGACGGGGCTACGCTGGAGCTATTCGACGCCTGGGGCGACCCTGTAGGCGAGGCGGTTGTCTATCCAGCACTCGGCGATGATCAGGTCTATGCGCGCACCAGCGATGGCGGCATTGATTGGAGCGCTGCCTACCTTCCTTCGCGCGGCAGACCCAATCTTCCGCCGCCGCCCACCGCCAC
>JAKSDJ010000951.1 GCA_022360155.1 Chloroflexales bacterium
ATGATATCGCGACCGTGTTCTGGTTCAAGTACGAAGACTTCCCGCCAGCCGAGGGCAAATTCGCCCAGAAGTGGGGCGTGGTGCGCATTCCCTTTACCGAAGGTAATTGCCCTGGCGGCGCTTGCTATGCGGTCAATGGCGCTCCTGTGCATTACCGGATGTCTTTCTGGGTCTACCGCGCACTGGCCGGTTTGCCGGTCGAGCGGGTCTATCTGCCTGTGCTGTTCCGTTAGCTTTCAACATCGAACGACATCACTCATGGGGGCACGATCAGGTTGCTGATAGTGAGCCCATCTTCTTGCCTGCCGAGCCTCCTAAGCTTGCGCATGCTGCAAAAGCCCGGCGTATGACACATCGACTCGCCTCTGGTTCAAGAGTAAGAGTTCGCAAGCACCTGCTTGGTTCGCTGCCGTAGTTTGACCTGGCGCTCACTTTCCTGCTATACTGCCAGAAGATTTATCCGGGAACGCTATGTTCCCTCTACGAGGTCTGGGGCGCTCACATCCCCAGGCCTTTATGAGTCCTTCCAGGGGTGCGAGTATGCCCAGACCAGTTATTGCCATCGTGGGCCGACCCAATGTCGGCAAATCAACATTTTTCAACCGGCTGATTGGCGAACGCCGGGCGATAGTCGAAGATATTCCGGGAACCACGCGCGACCGACTCTACGGCACGACCGATTGGAATGGCCGAGAGTTTACGGTCGTGGATACGGCGGGTTTGCTTTTCGAGGAAGACGAAGCAACGCTGCCGTTGGTTGAAATCGCGTGGCGTACCCGCGAGCAAGCCGAGTTGGCGATTGCCGAGGCCGATGTCATTATCCTCATGGTCGATGGACGTGAAGGACTGACCACTGCCGACACCGACATTGCCGATGTGCTGCGCCCGACGAGCAAGCCGGTTGTTCTGGCTGTCAACAAGGCTGATAGCCAGGAGCGCCGTCTCGATGCGGTGGAGTTCTATGCGCTCAATTTGGGCGAGCCAATCCCGATGAGCGCCTACCACAGCCTGGGCACCGGCGATGTGTTGGATGAGGTGGTCGAAGCTTTGCCGCCGTCTGAGGAAGAAGTAGACGACGAAGATGTGGTGCGCGTTGCCATTGTCGGTCGTCCAAATGTGGGTAAGTCGAGTCTGTTGAACAAGCTGATCGGCCAGGAGCGCAGTGTCGTCAGCGCTGTCCCAGGAACCACCCGCGACAGTATCGACACCGAGCTAGTCTGCAACGGGCAGCGGATCATCTTGATCGACACAGCGGGAATCCGGCGAGCCGGTCGTATCCAACGCGGAATCGAGAAATACTCGGTGATCCGGGCGTTGCGCGCGATTGAGCGCTGCGATGTGGCGCTATTGCTATTAGACGCCGCCGAAGGCGTGACCGCGCAGGACACCCATATCGCGGGCATGATCCTGGAAGAGAAAAAGGGCGTTGCGATCCTGGTCAACAAGTGGGACACGCTCGAGAAGGACAACTACACCTTCTCCGAGTATGAGCGCGGCGTCCGCGAAGCGTTCAAGTTTATCGACTATGCGCCGCTTTTGTTCATCTCGGCGCTGTCGGGTCAGCGCATCAATCGGATTTTGCCCTTGGCGATCGAGATCGCCGCCGAACGGCACAAGCGGGCGCCAACCAGCGATCTCAACGCGCTGCTGCGCAAAGCTGTCTATGATCAACCGCCAATGGCCACCAAAAAGGGCGCTCATCTGCGTATCTACTACGCGACCCAGCCGCAGGTTGACCCGCCAGTGTTTCTCTTCTTCGCCAATGACGGCAGCCTGGTTCACTGGTCGTATGGGCGCTACCTGGAGAACCGCATCCGTGACCGTTATGGCTTTGGCGGCACGCCGATCGTCATTGTGTTCCGCAGCCGCAACGAGAATCGTTAGGGTTTCGGCGGCGTTCTTCATGCATAGGAAGCTGCCCAGCAGAGGAGTTCGACCAATGACCAAGACCGTAGACTCATACCGATTTCTCGACTACCTGACCCGCAAACTGGTGCAAGCCTGGATTAACCGGGAGTCGCCTCGCCCGATTCCGTGGACGCCACTGGCTCGGCCATTAGCTGATTGCACTGTGGCCATGATCAGTTCGGGCGGTATCGCCCTCAAAACCGATCGTCCCTTCGATCAGGAGGGCGAGCGCCAAAACCCATGGTGGGGCGACCCCTCCTATCGCATTCTGCCCCGCACTGCCTCAACCGAGGACGTTGCGATATACCACCTCCATATCAACCCGTCCTTCGCGCAGCAAGACTTGAACTGCCTTTTCCCTTCGCAGCGCTTACTCAACCTTGAGACGACTGGGATGATCGGTCGTTCTGCGCTGCACCACTATTCCTATATGGGTTATATTCTCCAGCCCCAGACCCTTCTTGAGGAGAGCACCCCGGCGATGATCCGGCATCTGCAAGAAGATGCCGTGGATGTGGTTGTGCTTGTCCCTGCCTGACCAACCTGTTGCTGGTCCGTGGGACTGGTTCAACGCGCGATAGAAGCAGCAGGTATCACGACAATTACTTTATCTAGCATACCCGACCTAACCGTTGCAGTCAGTGCGCCGCGTGTCGCCGCAATCGAATATCCGCAGGGACGACCTTTTGGACAGCCTGGCGACGCGGAAGGGCAACTGGCCGTACTGCGGGCGACCTTGCAAGCGCTCACTGAGATGGATACGCCTGGTCAGATCGAACATCTTGCGTTTGAGTGGCCAGAGTTGCCCAGGCGGACTCGCACGCACCCGCCCCAAGCGCCGCCCATCGCGGCATATCTCCGGCGCCATCCCTGGCTCTTTCCGAAACTGCTGGCGCGCGATATTCCGCCGCACTCGTGAGACTGCTGCACTTGGTGAGCGCTTGAG
>JAKSDJ010000054.1 GCA_022360155.1 Chloroflexales bacterium
GGATGCTCTGTGATTACGCATGCTGGTGTTGCCACTCCCACTGCCAATTCCCTCAATCGTCAGTCGATGAGAGATCAAAATCCGTGCAGCAGGCCGAATCGTTTCCATTGTCTGGAGTGAGATCGTGTCTCCTGCCATCGTGCAATTGATGATGGCCTGAAGACCATGCTCTTCGATCTCAGCATCAGTCACATTCCACACTCCATCAGAATCCATCAAGCCAGAGATCTCCTCAGAAGAGAGCGGGCAATCATCTCCTACAGAACACAACAATCAGTGGTCAGTTTCCTGAAAACTTGGCCACAGTCATCAAACAAGAAATCCAACGTCAAAATGAATGTGATGGACAAACTCGATGAGCTCGAAGAGCGGGTTGATGATCGCCTAGCCAAGGCTGATGCAATGGCGCAACTCCAGAGCGACTCGCTCGAAAACCGGTTCCGCAGCCTGGAAAAAGACCAGGAAGTCGACTCGGAGCTGGCTGAATTGAAGCGCAAAATGGGTTTAGCCTAGTATATCTTCGCTTGCTGACAACTCAATTCCTTGCAAAGGCGGGATGATCCTATAGATCTATCCCGTCTTTGCGTTGGAATGCAACTTTCAGCAAGACAGGACGTCAAATGTGTAGTGAACCCAGCAAAGGAAACAACACAACAACAAGATTTGACATGCTGCGCAACGCGAAGGGGCGTATTGCCAATCAGTGTGCGACCTCGCACAGCGCCCCCTGTTCAAAACCAAAGGATGCAGAACCTGTTCTACACATCGTGACGGAGCATGATGCCAACTGGGGGAGTATTCTGTGACCTGTTGCAGCGAAAAGTCTCGTTGTAGTCTTAAGGAGTGTCAGCAATGTATTGTTATGCGTGCGATACACGCAATCCGGATGATGCGCGCTTCTGCGTGATCTGCGGCCAATCTCTGCACCCCGACAAAGCGCCTGCCCAAACCGTACCAGCGCCAACCTACGTACCTTCCGCTTCGACGCCCAAACTCGGTGCAGCAGCTCATGCAGATAGCATCGTGCCGAATTTCCAGATGAATGCGGCGCTCCAACCAATAGCTCAGATCCAGCCACCGCTCTTGAACTTGCTGATCCGGGTGATCTGGTTTGTGTTCATTGGATTATGGTTGGGGCAGGTGTGGCTGATATGCGCTTGGCTGCTAAATCTAACAATTATTGGTTCGCCGATCGGCCTCTGGATGCTCAACCGTATGCCGCAAGTCATGACTCTCTGCCCACAGCCATCAATACCGCCGACTACGCCGACGCAGCATATCAAACCAAGCCGCTATAGCTCAAGTGTGCCATTTGTGGTCCGTGTCGTTTATTTTGTGTTCATCGGTTGGTGGCTTAGCCTGCTCTGGCTCCAGATCGCCTGGGTATTTTCAGCAACAGTGCTCGGATTGCCGCTTGCCTTCCTTATGTTTGAGCGCACAGCAATGATTACCACCATGGGGGACTGAGAGCCTGTCTGAAAAGGGGGTATGGAGTGCGGCAGCCATGCTGCCACGCGCAAGCATGGCTTGCGCATTCCACAATGCGGGGCACGCCCATCCTCTTCACAGAACCCTCATCGTGCTGGTTCAAGCGGCTTTTTAGACAGCTTCTGAGAAAGCGAAACTCAGCGACTTCACGCAATCATGCAGTTTTAATCGACAGACGATCTGGCCCAGCCTCGCTGATCGAAATGCACTCTTGGCAAGATGTACGACGTATAAAACCACACTCCGTATCTTGCTGGGAGCGTGTTTATAGCTGTCTATGGGCTGTGGAATCTATGCAGTACAACATACCTAAATAATGGCTCAACTGGTTTTCTTTGGGTTGTCATGGCTGCACACAGCTTTTGGTCTTTATCGAGCAGGTTCGTAGCAAGCACGGCAACGCGCCTCGTATAGCTCCAAGCCGCCGACAACAATCGTTGGTGCATCGGCTGGCGCTGGTTTGTTGTCAATCAGACGCTGCGAGCGTGTGCCATATGCACCACAGCGCACACAGATAGCATAAAGCTTATCGACTTGTTCAGCGACAGCGCTAACCAATGCGAGAGCCATAAATGGTTCGGCGCGATAGTTCTGATCGAGACCAGATACCAGAACCCGAAGACCATAGTCAGCCAATTGTTGGCAGCCAGCAAGGATTGTTTCAGGGGAGTCTTCGAGGAAGTGTAGTTCATCGATTGCCACCACTTGAGCATCATCGACCTGCGGCAGGATTTCGTTGATAGAGGAAATAGGTTGGGCTTCGAGCCAAGTGCCAGCATGACTAGCAACCTGGTTACGACCATAGCGTGTATCAAGCTTTGGGGTGAAAATACGAAACGGTTGGCGGGCAATCTGTACTTGCCTGATCCGACGAATCAGTTCCTCAGTCTTGCCGCTATACATACAACCACAGATGACTTCGATGCGCCCACTGGAACTTAAGCGAGTCATACACCCTCTCTACCTGCTAGCTATGAATTTGCTCAGAACAACGCGGTTCCAACGCCCGAACAGGACAAAATAGGCATAAAGCTGCGGACTATGGTTTTCATTCCAAAGTGCTCAGGAGTATAGCATATTGGTCAATCATTGTCATCCTGTACTGATCCAAGCGGCGAGCGACACATGACAAGCAACGAGTGGACACTCCGCTTCGTGTTACGACCATATGTGCGGCTACTATATAGCCGGCAACTTTTAGCACAGGTGATACTCGTCACCGCCAACA
>JAKSDJ010000248.1 GCA_022360155.1 Chloroflexales bacterium
ATAATAGCGCACATACCGATTCAACTCGGAAGTCGCTTGCGGTTCAAACAGCAGAGAGGCGAGACATAAAGAGGCGCGCGAGGCTTTCTCCGCGCGCAACAGGCGCTACCTAATGAAATTTGACAATCAACTACGGTCGTCTGCGTAGTGCCGCCTTTAGGCGGTTTTACGACAGCACAGCCGCCTAAAGGCGGCACTACGCAGACGACCGTAGATTTCATTAGGTAGCGCCTGTTGCGCGCTGAGAAAGCCTCGCGCGCCTCTTTATGTCTCGCCTCTCTGCTGTTTGAACCGCAAGCGACTTCCGAGTTGAATCGGTATGTGCGCTATTATTACCTCACGGTTTGACAACCCTTCCCCTGCCGTCTACCATGAACGCCTGTATTTTGTAACAAACGACTCAATCAACAATCATCAGTTGAGAGGATTATGACTATGACAGTCACACCTGCTCTGCCGCGCCTGCCTAGGCGCATCGATATTCGCGAAGTTGGCCCGCGGGATGGCTTGCAGAATGAAGAAACCATCCTCTCGACAACTGATAAAGTTCAACTGGTTGATGCTTTGAGCGCGACCGGATTGACGCAAATCGAGGTTGGCGCTTTCGTGCGTCCGCAGAATGTCCCCCAAATGGCTGACACTGCTGAGGTCTTTGCCGCAATGCAGCGCCGGCCTGGTATCATATACAGTGCCATCGCGCCGAATGTTGTGGGGGCGCGGCGAGCGGTGGCGGCTGGCGCCGATGCGGTTCAAGTTTTCCTCAGCGCTAGTGAGAGTCACAACCGGAGCAACGTCAACATGGACGTTGAACAATCGCTCAGCGCCGTTGCTGATATGGCCGAAATTGTGCGCAGCGCCGGGAAATCGTTTGATGCAGTGCTCTCGGTCGCGTTCGGCTGTCCATTCGAGGGTGATGTGCCGATCTCGCGTGTGCTCGACCTATGTGCTCGGCTCCTCGATCTCGGCGCGGGACAGTTAACCCTGGGCGATACAACCGGAATGGCGTACCCAACCTTGGTGCAGCAAGTTGTGCTGGCCTTCCACGAGCGCTTTCCTCGCCAACCGCTGCGGCTCCATCTGCATAGCGCTCGTGGCGCAGGTCTGGCCAATATTTTCGCTGCGCTCCAAGTTGGTATCAGTGAATTCGACAGCAGCATTGGCGGGATTGGCGGTTGCCCCTTCGCCCCCGGCGCACCCGGTAATCTCTGCACCGAAGACCTAGTCCATATGCTGCACGAGATGCACATCGAGACGGGGCTTGATCTGTTTGCGCTGATGGAATGTGCGCGTATGCTGGAACGTATGCTCGATCACGTTGTCCCAGGCCAGACGATCAAGGCTGGGGTCTGCAAACATTTGACGGGGTAACCTGAGAAGATTTCGCCTATGGACCCCAAGGATAAAGTCGTTATCATCACTGGTGCATCGAGCGGGATCGGTGCGGCGGCGGCCCGCGCTTTCGCGGCAGCGGGCGCGCAGGTGGCGCTGGCGGCTCGCTCTACGGATGTGCTGGAGCAACTAGCCGCAGAACTGCCTGGTCAACCGCTGATCGTTCCGACTGATGTGAGCGATGCCGGCCAGGCGCGTCGCTTGGTCGAACACACGGTCGCCGAACGAGGTCGCGTTGATATCTTGATCAATAACGCGGGGGTTGGGTTGTCCAGCCCGGTGGAAAAGCTCAATCCCGCCGATCTGGATCAGGCCTTGGCCGTTGGATTATTTGGTCCGCTCTATACGATCCAGGCGGCGGTCCCGTTGATGCGCACACAGCACTGTGGCCAGATCATCAATGTCTCGTCGGTGATTGGTGTGCAGGCCTTGCCCTACCTGGGCGGTTATGCGGCGACGAAGGCCGCGCTCGATCGGTTGACCGATGCGCTGCGGATCGAGTTGTTGGGAAGCGGGATTGTCGTCACCCTGGTGCGCCCTGGCACGACACGAACGGACTTTCGGGCGCGTCGTTTGGGTCAAGGGCGCGAACAGCGGCGTATGGCGCCCGCTGGCGTCACGCCGGATGTTGTCGCCCAGACATTGCTACGTGCTGCACGCCGAGAACCGCGGGTCGCTTACGTAACGCTTGGCGACCGGTTGCGTCTGGTTTTCGCTGCGATGGCTCCTACGCTGACCGAACGAGCCTTGGCGTGGTCATTCTCCTGGAGCGATGAATGATGACAGAAGGACGCTGAAGCAATAGCAAGTGGAGAAGCTAACCTATGGCTGAGGACAATCTTGGTTCGTCTTTCGTCACTCCCCCTGGGCAAGAAGGGCAGCCTTATTTCCGTACACCGGCACTCTCGCCCGACGGCAAACAACTTGCTTTCATCTACGCCTCCGACATCTGGCTGGCAGCGGCGGACGGCGGCGCTGCCGAGCGGCTGACTGCCCATCCCGCTGCGCATTTTACGCCGCGCTTCTCCCCCGACGGGACGCTACTTGCTTTCAGTTCGGATCGGGTTGGCGCTGGCGATATCTATACTTTGCCTCTGGCCGGCGGCGCAATAACCCGGTTGACCTATCACGATACCTTTAGTAGCGTCGAAGATTGGTCGGCTGATGGGCGACATATCTATATAACCAGTAATCGCGAGGGTATGGGCCAGGCGATCTATCTGGTTGGGCCAAAGATGGCGATGCCTGTGCCAATCTATGGCGAGCCATACGAGCAATTGGACCATGTCTCGGTCTCGCCCGATGGGACACAATTAGCTTTCAACACGGTGCGTAGCAGTTGGTGGCGGCGCGGCCCCAATCCCTTCGCGCCGTGCGATATCTGGATTGGACCAAGCCTGCCCGATCCGGCAGCGTTGCGCAAGTTTGCTGGGGCTGGGAGCGTCGATGGGAATGCAGCGCTGCGCTGGTCCTATGCCGGGCTCAACCGCTGGCCGCTCTGGTCGCCGGATGGCTCGGGGATCTATTTTGTCTCCGACCATAGCGGTGCTGAGAATATCTGGTGTCTGCCCTACGAAGATGACGAGGCGCGCCAGATCACGCATTTCTCTGATGGGCGTGTGCTCTGGCCGACGATTGCCCGCCGCGCCGAGGTCATCGTGTTCGAGCGCGACTGGCAGATCTGGCGGCTGGACTTGCGCAGCGGCGTAGCCGAACCGATCGCTATTCGTGTACGCGCTGATACCAAAATGACCCCCGTTCGGATTGAATCCTGGAGTCGCGGGTTTAGCGAGTTGAGCCTTGCGCCTGATGGCAAAAAGGTGGGATTTGTCGCCCGCGGCGAAGTTTTCGCTGATTTCGCCGACAAAGAAACCGATCGCGAACAACGCCAGGGGCCATCGTTTCGGGTCACGAACACCCAGGCGCGCGAGAGTGAAATCACCTGGACGCCGGATAGTCGCAGCTTGATCTACATTTCTGACCGGCACGGCGAGGATGAACTCTATCGCTACGATTTCTTGACCCGCACCGAGACGCGCCTGACCAACGATCTCTCGCCCAAAACCCAGCCGCGCTGTTCGCCCGACGGCAATTGGGCGGCTTATTTTCGCGGCCACAATGCGATTGACCTGCTCAATTTAAAAACTGGCGAAGCGCGCCTCTTCGCCGAAGGTCACTTTGTTTGGGCAGGCGCTTTGGCCTGGTCGCCCGATAGTTGCTGGCTGGCTTACCTGGTAACCGACGACCGCGCTTTCAGCAACGTCTATATTCAGCATATTGATGAGCCTAGCGCTCGCCAAATCACCTTTCTGAGCAACCTCACCGGTTCCGATCTGCTCTGGTCGCCCGATGGACGCTTTCTGGTTTTTACGAGCGGTCACTATCGCAGCGAGTCCCAGGTTGTGCGGGTTGATCTGCGTCCACCGCCTCCGCTGTTCCGTGAAGCCGAATTCGAGAAACTGTTCGAGGAAAAGAGAGAGAAACGGAGCGAGAACGGCGAACCTGAAAGCCAGGAGCTGGAGACGCTTCCCCAGGACGCAAAAGACTATAATCAAGCGGCGGCAACTGAGAATCAGGAAGCAGGAAACGGCAAAACACAATCCACCGCAAAAAAACAGCATCCTGATGGAGAAACAGAATCAGAGACTGCGAACAACTCGGATGATCCTGAGCCGAAGCCCAAAACCCCCAACCCTAAAGCGTTGAAGGTTGAGATTGTTTTTGAGGGCATCGAGCGCCGTTTGCGCTTCCTCACCCCAATCCAGATGGATGCGCGGGTTCAATCAATTAATCCATGTAGCCGCGATCTGCTCTTCTTGGCGATGGTCGCCGGGCGGGTGAACATCTGGTCACTGCCGCTGGACGAACCGCGCCAGGATCAGCCGCCGCGTCAACTGACCGCCAACGCCAGTAGCAAGAGCGATGTGCAATTCACCCCCGACGGCAAGGCGTTCTTCTACCTCGAAGACGGTCAAATTGTGATCCGCAAATTCCCCAATGGCAACGAGCCAACAATCTTGCAAACGCGGGGCGATGTGATCGTCGACTTCAATCAGGAGAAGCAGCAAGTCTTTCACGAAGCCTGGCGCTTGCTGCGCGACACGTTCTATGACCAGACCTTCCGCGGCTTAGACTGGAACAGCATTCGGGCGCAGTTCGCGCCGCTGGCGGCAGGCGTTCAAACGCCACGCGAGCTGCGCATCATTCTGAACATGATGGCTGGTGAATTGCGCGCTTCACACCTAGGGGCATCGTACTACAGCGTGTGGTCTAACAGCGATGGGTATACCGGCTTGCTGTTCGATCCCGCCGAGCAGCTCGCACACGGACACTTGCGGATTGCTGCGCTGCTCCCCGACAGCCCCGTTGCACTTTTAGCCGATCCTCCCCATGTGGGCGAATACTTAATCGCCGTCAATGGCACTCCGCTTGGCGAGGGAATCACGCTCGACCATCTGCTCCACCGGGCCATTGGACGGCGCGTTCAGCTACAGGTCGCCGCGACACCCGACGGTGCGAACGCGCGCGAATTGGCAATTCGCCCAATTGATAGCGCTAGTTACAGCTCTCTGCGCTACCGCGCCTGGGTGGCGACCAACGAAGCCTACGTTCATCAGATCAGTGAAGGGCGGCTGGGATATGTTCACATCCGCGAAATGAGCTATGGGGCTTATCAGCAGTTTCTGGCCGATCTCGATGCTGAAACCTATAGCAAAGCTGGGGTCGTGTTGGATGTGCGCTACAATAGCGGTGGGCATATTGCTACCTTCATTGTCGATGTCTTGACCCGCCGGAATTTGTTGTCGCGCGGCTTTCGCGATCAGTTGGCAACCGATGCATACCACTTCTCAGGGAGCCGTGCGTTGAACAAACCGACTGTTCTGGTTGTGAATGAGCATTCGGCCAGTAATGCCGAAATCTTTACCGAAATTTATCGTCGCTTGGGGCTAGGCACAATAGTAGGTCGCCCGACGGCAGGCGCTGTGATTGGAACAGTGAGCACGCGTTTGCTTGACTGGACCATCTTTCGGCTACCGCGCTTCTATGTCACGACGCCAGAGGGCGAGGATCTGGAGGGCGCGGGGCGTGCGGTCGATATGGATGTGGAACAGCCGCTTGGGGCGCGCGCCCAAGGACGTGATCATCAACTTGATGCTGCCGTTGCTACGCTGCTGGCAGTGCTAAACGATAAGGACACACCCGAAAGTAACTCGTAATTCAAGAACTTTCAATCAGGTGATGTTATGACCGCCATGATGCCACTTCGCTTTTCAGTTAATGTTGAGACTATCTTTAGCGACCTGCCGTTCGAGCAACGTCTGGAACACATTGCTGACCTGGGGTTCTCGGCCTTCGAATTCGCGTCGAGCCAGGGTAAAGACATGAATATTACCTTGGCGCTAACGATGGCGCTTCGGCTTGATGTCAGCGCATTCGTTGGCAGCAGTATGTCTTTGGTAGATCCTGCCTGCCGCGCCCAATTCCGCGACGAGATAACCCGCGCCGCCGCGCTGGCTGTGGATCTTTCCTGCGCCAACTTGATCGTCCACAGCGGTTCGGCTTTGCCGGACGTTCCCCGTTTGCAGCAGCATAAAAGTATCATCGAGGGACTGCGCACCGTTGCGCCCATCGCCGCTGATGCCGGCGTCACTCTTGTCCTGGAACCGCGCAACCTGATCGATCACCCTGGCACGTATTTGACTTCTTCCGATGAAGGTTTCCTGATCATCCGTGCGATCAACAGCCCGCACGTTCGTTTACTCTACAATGTGTATCACCAACAGATCAGCGAAGGCAATTTGAGTTATCGTCTGAGCAAGAATCTTGATCTGGTCGGGCACATCCGCGTAGCCGATGTGCCCGGTCGCCACGAGCCGGGTTCCGGTGAAATCAACTATGACCACATCTTTCTACTGCTGCGCGAACAAGGCTATGCTGGCTATGTCGGCCTTGACTATACGCCTCGCGTCGATCCGGCGGCGAGTCTGCGCGCGGTTCGTGCAATGAGCCAGTAAGCGTTGATATGATGGAGGGGATTTGATAAAGCAACGCTTCCCGCGCCTGGGTGTCGCCGTTTGGACGATGCTGCTCGCGTTGTTCGCGGCGCTGCCTATACGAGCGGCGTCTGCGCCACAGGCTATTTCAAACAGTGAGTCGGTTCAGGTGCAGCACAATGCTGCGATGTGGCAAGGCAAATACAGCCCCAACACAACGATTAGCATGCGCGATGGCATGCTCTGGTTTATCCGCCCGCCCTTCGAGTCGCGTTTGTTCCCGACTGCTCACTTCGATACCTTCACTGTCGAACAGGGCTGGTTGGCGGGTATGGCGCTGCGCTTTGCACCGAATCAGATCGGCGGGACGAGTATTCTGATCGCTGACGCTGCCGGCGCCTGGAGTGAGTTCGCGCGCTCTGGCGAGATCTATCCCGATCTTGGCCCACAGCTTATCACCGCGTTGGAACAGACTCTCGACCAGGCTGTCGTCGAGCGTAAAGCTCCCGGTGCGCTGCTCTATGTGCATGTTCCTGGACGGGGCGTGTGGTTAGGCGCGCGTGGCTTGGCCGATACAGCGCACGGCATTCCGATGGTTCCGCTAGACCGTTTCCGCATCGCCAGCGTGACCAAAACCTTTGTCGCTACAGTCGCGTTGCAACTGGTCGAGGAAGGCTGGCTTCGTCTCGACGACACGGTCGAGCGTTGGCTGCCTGGTCTGGTTCCTGGCGGTGAGCGGATCACCGTCCAGCAGTTGCTCAACCATACCAGCGGCCTCGCCGACTACATGACCGGCGGTTTTATGAAGCAGGTTCGCACCGCACCCGAGCGTGTTTGGAAGCCGCACGAACTCGTCGCGGCGGCGCTGGAACGACCGCGCGCCTTCGCGCCGGGCGAACCCGGGCGCTGGTCCTATTCGAACACCAACTACATTTTGGCGGGCATGATCATTGAGCAGGCGACTCGAAACTCGCTCGAATTCGAGATCCAACAGCGCATCTTGACGCCGCTGCATTTGGTTGACACTGGGTTTCCCCCGCCAGAGCGCAGTGTCGCCGGTACCGCGCGCGGCTATGTCGGCAGCGCTGACTATAGCGAGCTGAATATGTCGTTTGCCTGGGCTGCCGGGGGCATGGTTTCGACTACGGCGGACGTCGGGCGCTTTGTACAGGCATTGTTTGAGAACAAACTGCTGAAACCGCAAACGCTGGCGTTGATGTTGAGCTTTGCATCAACAGATGGTTCGGGCAGTTCATCCGATATGGTCTATGGCTTGGGTGTGATGCAGCGCTCTTTGCCTGATGTGCAGAGCGACGCGGTGACACGGACCGTGCGCGGGCATACTGGCGGTCTGGCTGGGTATCGCACCGTTATGTGGCATTTGCCCCAGAGCGGGGTTACACTGGTCGTGGCCGTCAACCGCTACGAGGTCGATCCGAATCACTTCGCCGCCGCTGTGCTGAATACGCTGATCGCCCGCAATGCACTGCCGCAGTAACCTGATCTGGGCGCGCTACGGTGCAGGGCAACCTGGAGCGGTTTCATGCTGATTGGCGTTATCTCTGACACGCACGGCCACCTGCACCCCCAGGCGCTGGTTGCGCTACGTGGTGCAGAGCTGATCCTGCACGCCGGCGATATTGGCAAGCAGGCAATCATCGATGTGCTGGAAAGCATCGCACCCGTGTTAGCCGTGCGGGGGAATTCCGACGCTGGGACGGAACTGGCGCGGCGCTACCCGGCGCTACAGCGCGTGGAGTACGAAGGGGTCAAGATTTATATGACCCATATCGGCGGCAAGCCAGGGGAGATGGTGCGAGCGCTGCCGACCGAAGCGGAGCAGCGGCCCAAGGTCGTTATCTTTGGGCATAGCCATAGCGCCCTGCTCGAATGGGTGGATGATGTGCTGTTTCTCAACCCTGGCGCCGCTGGCCGCCCCCGCTTCAACAACGGCCTCTCGGTCGCTTTGCTCGAAGTTAACGCGGGGCAGGCTCAGGCGACGATCATGCCGCTTGAGAGCGCTGCACGCTGATGCTATGCATATCTTGATCAACGGCAGTTTCTGGACCCAGCCGAAGACTGGCAGCGGACAATACCTGCACGGCCTGGCTCGCTGGCTGCCCCAAGTCGCACCGCAGCATCGCTACACACTCATGATACCGGCAACGAATGACCTTCGCCAGACGGCGCCGCCCGGCATCACGGTCTTGCCGCTACGCACGCCCTTCGATGGGCGTAGCGAGAATCTGGCCAAGCTCTGGTTTGAGCAGATCAGCGTCCCCCAGGTTGCGCGCCTGATCGACAAGCGCGAGGCGAGACGAGAAGCTAGAACCATCATCCACGTTCCCTATGCCGCGCCGCCTTTGCGTTGTGCAACTCCGGTCATCACGACCGTTCACGACATCATCTGGAAACTGCTGCCAGAATATGCAGGCAGCCTACAGGCGCGCCTCTATTATCGTCTGGTCAGTGCCGCCGTGCGCCGCGTCGCCTGGGTCATTACCGACTCGGAGCACAGTCGCAACGACATCATCCGGGGCCTTGGCTGCGCTCCCGACCGCGTGAGTACGATCTACCTGGCAGCGGGCGAGCAGTATCAAGCAGACGATAAGGCCGTAGCCCAATCGATCGTTACAGCGCGCTACGGTATCGCCGCCCCTTTCGTGTACTATGTCGGCGGACTCGACGCGCGCAAGAATGTTGCAACGCTTATCCGCGCCTTTGCGCTGCTCCAACATGACGGCAGCAACGCGACTCTGGTGATTGCCGGGCGCGCGCTTGGCAGCAACCCGCGCCTCTTCCCCGACCTTGACGCGCTGATTGATCGCTTGCAATTGGGTGATATGGTTCGACGGATCGAGGTTTCGTACGAAGATGGGCCGCTCCTCTACCAGGCCAGTACGGTATTTGCCTACCCCAGCCGCTACGAAGGCTTTGGTCTGACCCCATTGGAAGCGATGGTTTGCGGCGCACCTGTTGTGGTCAGCAACGCCAGCAGTTTGCCCGAAGTCGTTGGCGAGGCGGCGCTATGCGTACCGCCAGGCGATGCCGCCGCTTGGGCGCACGCCTTGAGCCGTCTGCTCGCAGATCCGGCGGCGCGCGAGGATTTGCGCCAGCGCGGGTTGAAGCAGGCGGCGCGTTTCTCGTGGCAGCGGGTCGCGCAGGAGACGGTGCAGATCTACGAGCGCTGTGCTGCGTCGGGTCAAGCGACAGCAGGCTAGAAGCTGCGGAAACGCTGGCCCATGTGTGCTTTACGACGACTGGGTGGTATCGTCATCTTCCATTCTGTACCACCAGTCAACCAATGCTTCATACCCCTTGGGGATGAGGTAAATGAGTCCGGCGATCATCAAGCCAAAGGAGACAAGAAGCACTAGAGCGCCGCCCAATGCTTCTCCTCCAATTGCCATCAATGGGAAACCGATTAGCAAGCCGATCAAGCACGATCCAAAGACCAGTGTTCTCAGGATCAGTGATGTCCCGATAGCGATCCCGAAGCATGCGAGGTAGCCGATGCCCATTTGCGGGCGGCGCCAGAACAATATCAGCACAAGCGCCCCATTTATTATCCAAGGCAGCAGCATGATCACAGTGTGGATCTGAGAGAAAGGGAGCAAGCGTCTAAACATGCCCGTGACCCACGCTAGGATGAACGGCTGACCAAACCAGAGCGCGACATTCACTCCCAGCGTGAGGAAGAGACCGCTGAGTTGCTCTAAATTGCGGGTGCGGATTGGAGAGGTTGGCCGGCGGCTCATGCCGCACCTGCGGGGCGCCGTTGACCAATCTGGGCGCGCCATAGCCGCACGGCCAGCCAGCCCACAATCCCGAGACAGAGCAGCTGAATCCCGGTCAGGCCCAGCACGATCGGCGGGTAGAGCTGAATGAAGTCGATCCCGAAGCGAAAGATGGCGTAGCTGCCGAGATAGAGAGCGAGCAGGTCATTGGCGCCGGTGAAGCGGTAACGCCAGCGTATCAGCACGACTAGCATCACTAGGTTGAACAGCCCCTCGTAGATCATGGTTGGGTGGCGGGGCGCGCCATCGAGAGTGATGGCCCAGGGCAGGTTGGTCTCTGTACCATAACAGCACCCGCCGCAGGTGCATCCGATTCGCTAGCAGATACTGGCGCTGGCGACTCCTGATGCGCAGTGGTTTCCCAACGAGGGTAGGGCCAGACGCTTCTGCACCGCTAGGCCGCCCAGATAGCCCCCCACAAACAGTCCGACAATGTTGCCAGGAGTGCCGGGCTGAAAGAGGCTGTAGAAATCGAGGAGGTCGAGGATCTTCTCTGGTTCGACCAGCATATGGGATAGACGGGCGCCAACGTAACCCCCTGCCAACACACCGAGCGACAACGTCAGCAGTTGATCCCAACGCCACCCAGCTCGCCGCGCCAACACAAAGGCGACCCCGAAAAGGATGATCAGGCTGAGACTGATGCAGACGTCATAGGTGAAGATTGGATATGGACCAAAATAGAAGAGGATCGGGTACATGGTCATCTCCCTTCGTAAGCCTGGGCCGCTGGCGGCAGTGCGACGGTAGCAAGAACCAGCCACACATGGCATGATTTGCTGCTGGTTCAGGTCAAGCGGTATCGATACACGCTAGGCGGCGACATAATTTGACGGCCTGCGTCATAAGAAAAAGACTTGAAATGGATATACGATTGGCTGTGCGTAGTATAGCATGAGCGCAGTGCGGATAGAACAAGGCCAACGAGACGACGAAGCGACAAGGCAAAGTACGTTACAATAGAAAAGCAAGGGAGGTGAGCGGATGTGACATTCACGTCGGATGTGGTTGACGATCCTGCAACGCTGCGTTGGCGATTAGAAGAGGCGACCCAACGCGCCGAAAGCCTACGCCAAGTTATCGAAACAATCAGCAGCGAATTGACCCTCGAACCGCTGCTGACGCGCATGGTCGCAAGCGCTGTGCAGGTCATTGGCGCTCAGTATGGCACCATCGGGCTTGTGGTCGAAACTGCCGCTGGGCCGGTCGTCTGCACAGTTGGCATTTACAATATGCCGGAGCGCGAACTCGGCGCGGAGATGCAACCCGGTGTCGGGTTAGCTGGCGTGGTCTTGCGGGAACAAACAGTGGTCTGGGTGCAGCGCTATGGGGATCTCGACCAGCCAACGCTGCCGGAGCTGGCTGACCATACCGTCATTGGCATGCCAATCTGGCAGAACAGCGAAATGATTGGCTTTTTCGGGATCGGCGCCGAAGCTCCGCATCGCTTCAGCGCCGCGGATGTCGAAACCCTGGCGCTGTTCGCCCGTCACGCCGCCATCGCCATCGAGAACGCACATCGTTACCAGCAAGAGCAGCGTCGCAACGAACGGCTCGCCCTGATCGCGCGGATCGGGCGGAGCATCACCGCCAATCTCCGGCTCGAAGAAGTGCTGCAAAACGCCGCGGACGCCATCCATGAATTGCTTGGCTACGAGAATGTTTCCCTGTCGCTGATTGACTCGGCAGACGCAAGCATCCTGGTGATCCGGGCGATGAGCGGTTTCATCCAGCCAATCGGATGGCGCAAGCATCGGCTCCCGATCAGCGAGGGGATTATCGGGGCAGCGGTGCGGGCTCGGCGGACGCAGCTTGTCAACGATGTGGCTGCCGACCCGCGTTATATTCCTGTCCCTGGCGTTGCTGGCATCAACGCTGAGTTGGCGGTGCCGATCCTGCTCGGTGAAGCAGTACTCGGTGTGCTGAATGTCGAGAGTAGCGAGACCTTTACCAAAGAGGACGCAGCAAGTCTGCAAATCATCGTTGACCAACTTGCAGTGGCAATCGAGAATGCGCGTCTCTTCGAGGCCGAGCGGCAGCGAGTAGCACGCCGAGTTGCAATCAACCAGGTCGGTCGACTGATTGCGAGCCGCCTCAGTTGGGGCGAGTTGCTGCCAACGGTTGTCGAGGCGATTCAGACGCACTTGGGATATGCCAACATTGCAATCCTGCTCGTCGATCCCCAAGACGAACAGATGCTGACCCTGCGGGCTCGGGGTGGCGTCTATGCGACCCATGTGGCCGGCAATTATCAACAAAGCTTCGATCGTGGGATTATTGGCGAGGCGGCGCGTACTCGGCGTCGAGTCTTGATCAATGATGTCAGGAATGATCCGCGCTATATTCCTGTTCCAAATGCGCCCGAGATCCGGGCTGAATTTGCTGTGCCGATTACTGCTGGCGAACAACTATTAGGCGTCCTCAACGTCGAAACAGATCGGTCCATAGGTGAAGAAGAAGCTCAGAACATCGAGACCATCACCGATCAACTTAGTATTGCCATTCAGAATGTCAGCCTTTTCGAGGCAGAACAGCGGCGGGCCGCTCGTATTGCTCTTATCAACCGTATTGGCCGCCTCGTTACTAGTACAATCGGGTTTCAGGATCTATTTCAGGCTGCTGTCGAAACAATCCGTGAGAGCTTTCAGTTTTCCTATGTCGCAGCGGGCGTTGTCGAACTGGAAAACCCCGAGATGTTGGTGCTGCTCGCCCACGCCGGGGGGCACACAGAACAGGTGACTCCCGGCTACCGCCAGAGCATTTACACCGGGATTGTCGGCGCTGCTGCACGGGCTCGTCACCGGATTCTGGTCAACAACGTCGCGGACGCCCCAAGCTACCTGCCGCTGCTAGATGATCCTGCGATTCGGGCTGAACTCGCTGTGCCGATCGTTGTCGGGGATCGGCTGGCCGGGGTGCTCAATATCGAGTCGGACCGCCCGATCGATGAAGAAGAAGCCGATAGTATCGAAATCATCGCCGATCAGTTTGGGATTGCGCTGGAGAATGCGCGGCTCTTCGGCCAAATGCAACGCGCGCTGCAAACAACCCAGATGCTTTACAATACCAGTCAGCGGATCAGCACGGCTATGCAAGTTGAAGAAGTGATTAGCGCGTATCTAGAGCAGGTTGCTGCGCACGGGCGCTATGTCACAACAATTGCGCTCTATGAGACCGATCATATGGGGCAGCGCTCGGCTGTGATGGTGCGTGGGCGCTGGTCGCCACAGGATGGAGTCAGCCTCGCCGAGCTACGCTTGCCCTACACCCGCGACGCGCTCGACCCAATCCTCGACACCGGCCAGACGGTGACAATCTCCAATGTGTTCACCGACCCGCGTGTTTCGGAGGAGCTGCGCGAGATCCAGCGCCGTGATAATCGTCCGGCGCTTGCATTTATACCATTGATGGTGCGGGGGAAACGAATTGGCCTTGTGATCTTGAGTTGCACGGAGATCTATAAATGGCCGCACGCCGATCTGCAAAGCTACCAGGCGACTGCGGCGCAATTGGCGACCGCGATCGATAGCCGCCAGCAACACTCGTTGCTCGCGCAACATGGCCAGCAACTCGCGGTGATGGAGGAGCGGCGTCGCCTAGCCCGCGAATTACACGACTCGGTGACCCAATCGCTATTCAGTATGAGTCTTCTGGCCCAGGTTATCCCGGATCTCTGGGATCTGGACCAGCGCGAAGCCCGTGAGTCGTTGGACCAAATTCGCGACCTGACCCGCAGCGCATTGGCCGAGATGCGTGCGCTGCTCTTCGAGCTGCGTCCGGTCGATCTTGGCGAACAGAGTCTGGTGCGTGCGCTGCAGCATCACGCCGCCGCCATCGAACAGCGCACCAATCTATCGGTCAAGGTGATGATCACAGGCGCGATTGCTCTGCCCAACCATGTCGAACAGGCGCTCTTCCGGATTGTGCAGGAAGCGTTGGCAAACGCAGCGCGCCATGCGCATGCGCGCCAGGTGTTGCTGCTCCTCGACGGCGGCCCGCCCTTTCGTCTCACGATCAGGGATGACGGGAAGGGCTTCGATCTTGACCGTATCCCTGCTGGACGCTTTGGCTTGACCTCGATGCGCGAACGAGCCGCCGAAATAGGTGCATTCCTGCGCATCTTCTCGGCAATCGATCGCGGCGCCGAGATTATCATCGAGTGGCCTGGCGCGTAGCATAGTCATTGAGGTGAATGTTATGGGGCGAATTCGCATCCTTATCGTCGACGATCATCAGATCGTTCGACAAGGTTTGCGCGCAATCATTCGGATTATGCCCGACATGGAGTTGGCCGGCGAGGCGGATGGCGGCCTTGAGGCGATAGCGGCGGCGAAGACGCTCGATCCTGATCTGATATTGATGGATCTGGTGATGCCGGAGATGGATGGCGTGGCCGCTATTGCCGCGATCAAACATACCAAGCCCGAGTTGCCGATCATCGCGCTAACGACTTTTGCCGAGGCTGAACTTGTGCTTGGCGCCGTCCAGGCTGGCGCAGAAGGCTATTTGCTCAAGGATGTGGATATGCAAGAACTGGCGTGCGCCATCCGCATCGTCCATACCGGCCAGCCTTATCTGCACCCCGAGGCGACACGGCATTTGCTTCAGGCGACCGCTCATCCGGAGCCTGTGCCCGAGCGCCTGACCAACCGCGAGCAGGAGGTTTTGCGCTTTGTCGCGCAAGGGCTGACCAATCGCCAGATTGCCGACCATTTGAGTGTCACCGAAAAGACTATCAGTGTGCATGTCAGCAACATCCTTGGCAAGCTTGGCCTGAACAGCCGCACCCAGGCTGCGCTGTACGCTACCCGCATCGGCCTGGTTCCCCCGGCGGAGCTTGCTTGAATAGGCCAACTCAGCGTATAAGCAAAACCCTTAGTTGCCATATAGCAAAATTGCTGTAGTACAGCATAGGCAGGTGTGCTAGGCTTCGTCTATGCACGACAGCGAGCAAACTAAAACAACACGGCTTCACACAGTCCTGCTGGTCGACGATGACGAGCGGGTCAGTCGAACTCTGACCATCTTGTTGCGTTTGAGCAAGGAGTGGGAGGTTGTCGGCACAGCCAAAGACGAAACTAGTGCGCTTGCGATGGCGGCAGCGCTCTGCCCTGACCTGATTCTCCTTGATCTTTGGTTGCCCAAGGGTAATAGCCTGGGTCTGATCCCGTATCTGCGAGCGTTGTACCCAACGCCGCTAGTGGTAATCCTCACTGCGGATCCGGCTGAGTCTCTGCGCGAGCAAGCCCTGGCGATGGGAGTCGATGGCTATCTGGACAAAACGATGGGGCCAGACCGGCTGCTCAGTGAACTGCACGCCTTGTTTGGTGATTGAGGCGCTTGCTGTTAGCTCCGCCTCGTCGCCTCCACATCTCCGCGTCTCCACGATGCGTGGTATGTACCGATCCGAGCGGGCTCTCCGCCCCTCGTGCTTCCCGTTGGAACAGTGTTTGAGCACGCAAACGTAGGGTCGCGCCTCCCCGATGTCTGGTATCTCGCAGATCTGCGGGGCGCTGTCCCTCACGCTCCCCGCTGGGGAACCATCAGGGTTCCCCAGCGCCCTCCGCAGGTGAGGTGGTCGGTATGCGCAGGCGCGGTAGCACATGCCTCCGTTGCGAGGGTTGGAAGGCAACACGCACGAATGGACGGTTGACAGCGCATGGCTGTGTGTTCGATGTCCGTGCGGTGGCGTCTCCTCGTTTCTCCGCCTCGTCGCCTCCGCTTCTCCCCAGCGCCCTCCGCAGGCGACTTGGTCGGCAGTTCGTGCGGCTGAAGCGTATGCCTCTGCTGCAAGGGTTGGATGGAAGCAGGGTGAGGACGGTGAGAGAAAGGCGGGTAGTTTCATCTCGTCGCGTCGCCGCCTCGTGACCTCCGCATCTCCGCGCCGCTGCATCTCTCCAGAGCGCTCTACAAAGAACGCTTGCTAGTAACTATGGTCGTCGTGTTGCACATGCATTGCTTGTCATTTGTGTTAGATCGGCTGATTCGGTTCCAATTCATCACTCATAACAGTAAACTTACAGATTTTGAACCATGCCTAAAGCGCCAAAAAACCTTGTTAAGTCGCTTTGATACGCCGTTATTTAGCCCCTCAGAACGTACCTGTGAATGAATTGTCATCTCTGCTTCGTCTGGCTTAGCGTCAATCGCTTTGTGAGGTGAAGTAATGACCTTGTAGAGGTTTGCAAAAGCCCTTTGAGGATGCTATACTACTAGCGAATACAAGCGGTTTTACGCTTTAGAGTGTTCTTTGAGTGCATAGCTTTGACACTGGCATAAGCATATGGATACTCGCAGTTTCGCACGGTTGGCGGTTATGTTCATTCATAAATATACACGAATGATCTTGCCATCTGCCGCTTCTACTGAGCCAGTTCAGCTGAGTATATCCGCTCTCACAGAGGGTTGCCTGCCGGGGCGTCGTTATCCAACGAAGAAGCTGGGAAGCATCGGTGTACTCCCCCGCTTCTGAAAGCGGAAGTAGGTGCGCCGTACGTTGTGTGAAAAGTGGGTAGCCCCCACTTTTCTTATTGTAGGGCGATTAGAACTATGAAGAGTGATTTTTACACTGCGATTTCGCAGATTGCCGCAGAGCGCGGAATACCAAAGGAAGCCATCATTGATGTGATGGAAAAAGCCCTGATTACCGCCTATAAGCGGACTTTGGGCAATAATCCGCCGCCGATGGAGGTGATTGTTCGTCTTGATCCGCAGACAGGTATGGCTCGTGTGTTCGCCGAAAAACAGGTTGTCGATGAAGTCTTTGATGACCGCTTCGAGATCGAATTAGAAGATGCGCAGCGTGTCAAGCCAGACGTTGAGCTTGGCGACACGGTGTCTGTTGAGAGCACTCCCAACGACTTTGGTCGTATTGCAGCGCAGACTGCCAAGCAGGTTGTGCTGCAAGGGATCAAAGAGGTCGAGCGCGAGTACATATACGGCGAGTATATGGATCGTGAGGGCGAACTGATTACAGCAACAGTTCAGCGCACGGCGAAAGGTAATGTCATTCTGGAGATCGGCAAGGCTGAGGCAATCTTACCGCCGAAGGAACAAGTCGATGCCGACCGCTATTACCATGGCCAGCGTTTGAAGGTGTACCTGACCGAGATTCGGCGCGAAGAGCGAGGCCCGCGATTGATCGCTTCGCGGACGCACAAGAATTTGATCCTGCGTCTCTTTGAAATGGAGGTGCCCGAAATTTATAACGGCACTGTCGAGATCAAGTCTATTGCGCGCGAACCGGGATTACGCACCAAAGTAGCCGTCGCTGCGCGCCAAGAAGGGATCGATCCCGTCGGCTCGTGTGTGGGGATGCGCGGTATTCGTATTCAAAATATCGTTAACGAGCTCAATGGCGAGAAGATTGATGTTGTGCAGTGGTCCTCTGATCCAAAAGAGTTCATCGCCAATGCGCTCTCGCCAGCACAGGTCGTAGAGGTGCATCTCAACGAGGATGATCACTCAGCCATGGTGATTGTGCCGGACAAGCAACTCTCGCTTGCGATTGGGAAAGAGGGCCAGAATGTACGTCTGGCCGCCAAGCTGACCGGCTGGCGGATTGATATCAAGAGCGCAACGGCTCTCCTCGAAGAAGAGCGTGCGGCAGCCGAGGCGCGTGATTTCGCCCAGGCTGAAGCGTTGGCAACCGAAGCGGCGCTCTCGAATGCAAAAGTTGAGACGCGCAAGGTGCGTTCCGATGGCACGGTTGTTTATCAGAACAATCGCTATGGACCATTGGGCGATAGCCTGATCGGCGAAATGGTGCAACTGCGTGCAACTGCGCAAAGTCTATATATCTATCATAATGACCGCTTGGTTGCACAGTATATTCTGATCGAGAGCGGGTTGTCGGAAGTTGTCGAAAATGAAGAATAGGCGGAGCGGCGGCGATTAGGCTATTGAAATGCGTCGCCGTTTAATAGCGTTTGATGCCTATGAAAAAGGGTCGATCACCAACCGGGCTGCGCCCCAAACACGTGCCGCAACGGATGTGTGTGGCCTGTCGGCAACCCAACGCCAAACGCGGCTTGATTCGCTTGGTACGCACACCCGACGGGCGGGTCGAAGTTGATCCAACCGGCAAACGGCGGGGGCGTGGTGCATACCTTTGTCATAATCCGGACTGTTGGGAGGCAGCGCTCAAGCGGCGTGGCTTAGAACGCGCACTGCGACTTGAGGCATTGCATCCGGATGATGCGGCGGTCTTGCGTCATTTTAGAGACGGCTTGAGTTCAGAGACGGCAACGGTGATCCGTGATATGAATATAGTTGAACCTGATTGAAGGTCTAACCGGTTTGTACGTTGAGCAGCGCAAAGATGCGCTTCTTTCTTAACTGCACAAGACCCTCTAGCAGGTGATTGACTCGCCGGGAAAACGACACAGCACGGCGGTGCTGCTGTCTTGTTTCTGTCTGGTGAAGTGGAAAGGGGCGAACATGACAAAGAATAGAGCAGCTACGGTTACAGCAAAAAAAGAGGATGATGCGGAGGTTGTTGTTCGCAGTGGTCGTGGCAGTAGTGGCAGTAGTGGCAGTAGTGACAATCGCGGCAGCCGTGGGAGTACCGCTCGCGGGAGCGGGGGCAGCAGCCGCGGGAGCGGGGGCGGCAGCCGCGGGAGCGGGGGCA
>JAKSDJ010000376.1 GCA_022360155.1 Chloroflexales bacterium
GCGTCGCGGTGGGCGGGACCGGCGTCGCGGTGGGCGGGACCGGCGTCGCGGTGGGCGGGACCGGCGTCGCGGTGGGCGGTAGCGGAGCAAAGCGCGCCTCTACATTCGTATTGTCGTCCATGCGAATCAGGAAGGGATTCGCATTTCCCTGGTTTACTCCATTTACATCCCATCCTACAAACTGAAACCCAGGTTCGGGTTTCGCCGTAAGATACACACCTTGTCCAGCCTGGTAGCTATCGCTCACTGGGTCAGGTGTTACATTGCCATTGCCTGTAACAATAGTCAGCGTGTACATTTGTGCAGTCGCTGATGGTTCGGGAACGACACAGGCCGGCGCTAGGGCAATATCGCCGCCAACATTGCGGAATCCAGCCGCTAACGCGGGCGTTTCAGCAGCAAATACCCCGCCTTCTAGCAGCCCAGGCTTACCCGTCTTGATCGGAGCAATCTGTATACGCTCATCTGCTTGCACCGGAGTTACGACGTGGCCCACGCCGAAAAGCGGCCAGTACACCAACCCAAAGGCCAAGATGAGCCCAAAATGTGCGGGCGCCAACAAGTTGTTCAATCGGGCAAGATCGGCTGCCGCAAATGACGGACGTTCATTCGTTGTACGCTTCTGGAACTGTCGTAGCGGGTTAGCGTTGCCTGACAGGTTCAGACAATAACCAATGCCTGCTGCGGTCACAAACGCCATCGTCATGGGGTCAAGACCGAGGTTGTAGCCCAGTAATACAGTCAGCGGAGCCAGTATCGCCCCGCGCACGACCCGCGAGGCAATAAAGAGGTGTGCAGATAACGCTGCGGCAGCCACGCACCCAAGGATAGTTATTTGTACACCAATTGGCAACAATTTGCTGCCGTTTGATAGCACCTCGCTGCCCAGTGGCAGCAAGTGAACCAACCACTGCCCGGCGCCGGTCTCGACCAAGGCGGCGGAAAGGGCGAGGGTTGCCGCCACAAAGAGGATCAACCCCCAGGCAACGCTCTTAGCGGCCTCTTGGGGAGTAAGCACGCCCATAGGAGGAGTGAGCAGTACCATCGCGCCCAAGAGCATGATCAAGGTTGCGGGTATACCATGCAGTTGCTCCGTAGCCCAGAACAAACACATCACCGTAATGACTCCAAGGACGAACCACTCCTTTCGACCGAGTGGCCCCGGATGCGGCAACACAGTGAAGTTCCCTTGGTCGAGCGGACGGCGACGCTGTTCTGGGTCGAGGAAGAGTCGCATGATCAGCCATGTACTGCCGAAGGCTGAAAGCGCTGCAAATGGAGCTCCCATTAAAACCCAAACGCCGAGAGAGAGCAAGCGCCCCGTCAATTGGCCGAGTGCATCAGTGATGACGAGGTGTGCGCCTGCTCCGACAAGCGAAGCGACTGCAGTGAGCAGGATATTGATGGGGATCATCAATGCCAGCGCACGAGTGATTCGCTCGTCATTCAATGCGATGACGAGTGCTTGATAAATAGGCAACATCAAAGCAGCGCGAACGGTGCTCGAGGGGATAAACAATGCAATCAAGAGCAGTACCGCGGTAAGTAGATAAAAGAGCATACTCACTGAGCGGGCCAAACGGACAACTCGAACAACGAAGCGCGTAGTAATGCCAACTTTGTTCAGAGCGCTGGCGATGACAAAGACCCCCATCATCAACCAGACGATCGAATTACCGAGGCTTGTGAAAAAGTTCTCTGTACTAATCGTGGCCGAGAACATTAACCCGCTCGCTGCGAACATGGCAACGAAGGTTTTGTTCAGATTAGTCAGGGTCCAGCCAATACCAGCCAGTGCGAAAGTCCCTAGCGTCATTTTGCCCGCAAAAGAGAGATCGTCAGGAAGTAGCGTAATGAGCGCTACACTAATCATGGCTAGAAACAGGGCGAACAAGTCCTTGAAGCCGAAACGCAGGTATTGCGCTTCAGCTAAAACTCGAGTGAGATGGAGTGTGTCAGGACGCTGCATTCGATATCTCCTGCTGCCGTACTGTCAAGAAAAGTCCAGTTATAGTCCATCGTACGATACAGGTATCATGATTTTCCAAACAACGCTCAGCGTTTGCGATGGCATGCTCCTGAGAAGCGGTTCGGGCAACTTCTCTTGAAAAACATCAATCCCGTTCTCGTAGGCATTTTTGATACTATGATCGAGCGTGTTGGGTTTACCTCATCTGCTCTCTTGACGATGCGCCAGCTTTTCTGATCCCTACGGGCGCCACAACAGTCATCCAGAGCATAGAACCCTCAATCAAGGTCTCGGGGCAACTAGCCGCTTGAAGCATGCAAGATTCTAGCGGGGATGCTTTGCGTCATCTGCCCCGCTGCATAAGGTCTACGCGGACCTTAATTTCACTTGGGTTAAACCTTCTGTGAGACCTCTTGTTTATGAAGAGGAGTTTGGGGTCGAAAAAATACAGGTTTTTTGATCAAAGTTTTACAACCACATAATTTGTAACCACCCTGATGCTTCAAACAGGTCTAATGTCGATTCTTCTATTAAAAAACTGTAAAATGAAGGGGCTATCTAGTAAGAAAGGCTTCTTGACAATGGCGCCGGGGCAAACGTGGTGCATTGCAGGTGAAAATACGCTGAGGCGAAGAGCGTTGACATTTCCCCTTCGCCTCCCGCATCTGCACACTATCATCAAACGGAAACGAGCCGAATCACAGGCTTCGCTGAGTGGCTTCTCATAAGGTTTCAGCAAGCACTAGCAGCTACAATGCTTAGGGCCTAGTCTGAGTTGCAGTGAGGTGTTGGCATCGTGTCTATCAGGACTAAATAGGGTCTCCAACAGTTCCTCAGGCGTAGTAGCTCGGTGGGCCGTTTCCATGCCGCCCCTTGCTGGTGATGAATTTTGTCTGATCAATATCGTTTTTGCAGAAAGCAACCCGTAGTGCTGGATTGCCTCCATTCTGCATAGATGCGTGAAGGCAAAGGATGGCGAAGGAACGGGTTGCCCAACCATCCATCACGATGTGCTCCAGCACACCGTTGTGATCGTAGTGGCCCGATTGAAACTGAAAGCATCGAATGACCGTCATCCACACACAGCCGCACTCGTGCTTCATGGCGTGCTTCATCCGTCCTGAACGACCGCGTTGCCCGGACCAAACACGCACGTCTTTGCCGGAGCGTATGCTGAAAACGGTCGACACATGTCGGGTGAGCAGCTTTGGTATCCGCACCACGATCACGCTTTGATGGAACAACCGCGTGATAGCGTGATAATCCGTCGGCATACAAGATTCCGCGCTTGCGATACTCAGGCGGCCAGGATTGCCACACGCGCCGACAAGCTTCTTCCGCGCGGTCACCACAGGCCAAGCCAACGCTTGTACGTGTTTGCCGCTCAAGAGCAACCCATATCCCTACCGCTTGCACCTTTGCATGCACAAACGACCACATGGCATCTCCTGCAATGATTGGTCTTTCGCGCTCCAGAAGGAGCTTTTTGACGAGCGGCTTGATGTGAGCGACTTTTTTACTGTTGCGACGACTGTTTTCCGATGTCAACCGGTCATACGTGCAATGCCACATGGTGAGACAAGCTCATGATGAAGTTTTTCGACAAGGTATTGTTTTTCTTGACGCTCTTCTGCCTGCGTATCAAGCGTCCCAGAAAATGATACGTTTACTGGCCTGACTGCGTGCGTCCATGCTTGATAATGGGAGAGCGATCGCAATGCCTCCCCGTTACCGTCATCATCATGCCTCCAGGCACTGATTCGCTTGACCAGCTAATATTATACCACTGCGCAAATCGACTGGGCCCTTGGGCAGACGTCCGCCCAGAGTCCTTCACAAGCCGATCCTGAGATCTTCGGCTGCGCTCAAGATCGGCTTGTGAGGGACTCCGGATAATATGCGTAATGGTCACGTTGAGTTGGCACTATATCCATGGAGTTTGTTAATGGAAGCTGATTGTAGATCGTGAAGTGGCTCAAAGCCAGCTGGCTAACGGTTGATGTGGCGTTGGACAAATCTCATTCCACATATGTGCGCAAGGAGGGAGGAGTGTGAAAGAAGCTTTTGAGCCCCAACATCAAAGAGACGTGCTCCGGCACGTCTCTTTAATATTCTATCATGTTAAGAATAAGTTATCCCAGTTGCCTCTGTAGGCAGAGCTGCGTTGCCGTCTCTGCCTACAGAGGCAACCGTACATTGTGTCAATAACCCCTGTCATCAGGTA
>JAKSDJ010000337.1 GCA_022360155.1 Chloroflexales bacterium
CGCGCTCGCCCGCGCTGAGCAGGGGCAGCGCGGCCACAGCCTGGGCAGGGTTAGCGACGATACCAGCCAGCAAGCGCTGGAAGTGCCCGGTCATCCGCGCGATGGTCGCGGCATCGAACAGGTCGGTGTTGTACTCGAACGTACCGCGCAACCGCTGACCCTCTTCGGTCACGATCAGCATTAGGTCGAACTTGGCAGTGCCATTCTCGATTTCTAGCGGCTGCAAGGTGAGCCTCGGCATCCGCAGCGCGTCGGTCGGCGCGCTTTGCAGCACGAACATAGTCTGGAACAGCGGCGTGCGGCTCATATCGCGCGTCAGCTTCAACTCCTCGACCAGGATCTCGAAAGGTACATCCTGGTGGGCATACGCCGCCAGGGCCGTTTCGCGCACCCGGCGCAGAAGTTCGCGGAAGCTTGGCTCGGCGGCGAAGTTGGCGCGCATCACCAGGGTGTTGACAAAGAAGCCGATCAGCGGCTCGATCTCGGCGCGGTTGCGATTGGCGATGGGCATGCCGACACAAAAGTCGTCCTGTCCGCTATAGCGGTGCAGCAGAACCTGAAAGGCCGCCAGCAGGGTCATAAAGAGCGTCGTTTCTTCCTGTCGGCTCAGGTCTTGCAGCGCCGGGCCGAATTCAGCCGGTAGATCGAAGGAGTAGTGCGCGCCGTGGAAGGTTTGCACCGCCGGGCGCGGCCGGTCGGTCGGCAGTTCCAGCACCGGCGCTTCGTCGCCGAGTTGCTGCTTCCAGTAGTCGAGTTGGCGCTGGAGCGGCGACCTGCCGTGACTATCCTCTTCGTGCAGCCACTGGCGCTGCCAGGCGGCAAAATCCGCATACTGGAGCGACAAATCGGGCAGGAGCGCCGCCTTCCCATCGGCAAAGGCCGCATAGAGTGTTGCGATCTCTGTGATCAAAACCCCGATCGACCAACCGTCGGCCACCATGTGATGCAGCGTTAACAGTAAGATATGCTCGTGTTCGTCCAGGCAGAGCAGTTCGACCCGAAATAGCGGCCCGCTAACCAGGTCGAAAGGACGCTGGGCTTCAACGGCGGCCAGCCGTTGCGCCTCGGCCTGGCGCTCGGCTTGCGGCAGCGCGCGCAAATCGTTGATGCGCCAGGCAAAAGTCGGCTCATCGACAGGCGCGATGACCTGCACCGGATGTCCCTTCGCCGTCGGGAAGCGCGCCCGCAACACCTCGTGGCGACGCACAATCTCGTTCAAGTTGCGTTCGAGGATGGCTACGTCCAGCACGCCGCTGATCTGTAGTGCGGCAGCGATGTTGTACATCGGGCTGTCTGGCTCCAGTTGGTTGAGGAACCACATCCGCTGCTGAGCGAACGAGAGCGGGTAAGTCTCGCGGTCGGCCCGCGGCAAGATGGCATCCTTGCGAGTCGCTTTCGCACTCTTCTCCTTCAACCGCTGGGTTAGCAAGGCTCGCTTCTCGGGGGAGAGGTCTGCGATCCGCTTCGCCACATCACTCATGGGTCGTTATCTCCAGGCTATGACTCTCTGATACAAGAACAAGCTGTTTTGGCTTGACCATCCAGATATCGCTCTACAAAACCATTCGCGTCTTCCAAGCAGCATCATGCGCTGCCGCTCAATAACTCTTTGGCTTCGTCGTCGGAGAGTTGATCGAGCTCGGCCAGCAACTGCTCGAGATCCGTATCTTCAGCCTGCTCGGCTTGACTCTGCGCGATCAACAAGGCCAACCCGGCTACCGTCGGCGTCTCGAACAGGCGGCGCAGCGGCAACTCGACGGCAAACGCCTCACGGAGCTGCGACACCAATCGCGTCGCCAGCAACGAGTGCCCGCCCAGATCGAAGAAATTGTCGTGAACGCCAACGCGCTCGACGCCAAGCACCTCGGCCCAGATCCGGGCCAAATCCTCCTCGACCAGGTCGCGCGGCGCAACATAGGTCTTAGCCCGTTCGGCCTGCGTCAACTCCGGCGTCGGCAGCGCCTTACGGTCGACCTTGCCGCTCGGCGTCATCGGCCACTCGTCGACCACAACGAAGGAGGCTGGAACCATGTAGTCCGGCAGGCGCTCAGCCAGGAATGCGCGCAACGCCGCAGCATCCGGCGGGGCGTCTTCGCCGGTTGCGCTGTGGGGCGACACATAGGCTGCCAGTTGCATATGACCGGTGACATCCTCACGCGCCAACACAATCGACTCGCGCACCGCAGGATGGTAGTCCAGCACCGCTTCGACCTCGCCCAACTCGACCCGAAAACCGCGAACCTGCACCTGGTTGTCGACCCGGCCCAGGAACTCGATACAACCATCGGGCCGATAGCGCACCAGGTCGCCCGTCCGATAGAGCCGCCCAGCGCCAAAGGGGTTGGGAATAAACTTTTCCGCCGTCAACTCGGGGCGGTTGAGGTAGCCGCGCGCCACGCCCAGCCCGCCCAGGTAGAGTTCGCCGGGGACGCCGACCGGCGCCGGGTTGCCGTGCCGGTCGAGCACATACACAAAACGGTTCGCCAGCGGTCGACCAATCGGCAGAGCGCGCAGCATCGGCGCATCGCTCGTCGCCAGCGGCACTTCATAGATGGTCGCCGTAATGGTCGTCTCAGTCGGGCCGTAGGCGTTGAGCAGGCGGGCCGTGCGCACCGGCAATTGCCGCCAGAGTTCCACGCTCTCCGGTCGCATCGCATCGCCGCCAGCAATCACCAGCCGCAGCCGATCAACCGGAACCTGCTCCGGCGCTGCGGCCCACTCCTGGGTCAGTTGGTGCCAGTACGCCGTCGGCGGATTGATCACCGTCAGGTCATACACGGCGACATTGTGGTGAAAATCAGCCGGATTCCACAGCTCGGGTCCGCGCAGCACCAGCTTGGCCCCGGCCATCAGGGTCGGGATGATCTGTTCGAGCGAGGCGTCGAAGTTGAGCGAGGCGAATTGCAAGACACCGTCGTCCGGCGTCAATTCGTAGTAGCGCAGGATGTCGCGGCAGTGGTCGGCAAAGGCCCCGTGTTCGATCATCACGCCCTTGGGCTTGCCGGTCGAGCCCGAGGTGTAGATCACATAGACCAGGTTATCGCGATCCGCGCTACGCTCAGGATTCGTTTCCAGCTCCTGGGCGATGGCCGGCCAATCCGTATCCAGGTTGCTGAGTCGCTGAGCCGCTGAGCCGCTGAGCCGCTGAGCCGTCGCGTTCGACGCCAGTAGAGCGGCAGGTTGGGCGTCGGCGATCATGAAGGCCAGGCGCTCGGCGGGGTAGGCCGGGTCGAGCGGCAGATACGCACCGCCTGCCTTGAAGATCGCCAGAAGCGCGACAATCGAGTCCAGCGAGCGCTCCAGACAGACGCCGACCAACTGCTCCGGCCCGACTCCGCAGCGCTGGAGGTAGCGCGCCAGTTGGTTCGCCCGGCGGTTCAGCTCGCCATAGGTCAGTTCTTGCCCTTCGCAGACCACCGCAACCGCGTTGGGACGTTGGGCGGCCTGCGCCTCAATCATGTGATGAACGCAGAGCGCAGGCGCCGCGCTGGTCGCCGTATCGTTCCACTCGACCAGAAGTTGGCGACGCTCGGCCTCACTCAGCAGCGACAGCGCGGCGATGGGTTGCGTTGCGTCGGCGACAATCCCTTCGAGCAGGGTCAGCCAATGCATGTGCATCCGCTCAATCGTCGCCGCATCGAACTGGTCGGTGTTATAGTTGAACCAGCCGCGCAGCTCAGCGTCGTCCTGCTCCAGATAGAGGGTCAGGTCGAACTTCGCCGTGCCGGTGTCGATCTCCAGCGGCGTGACCTGCAAGCCCTGCCCCTCCAGGCCGGTAAGCGGCGCATCCTGCAGCACGAACATCACCTGGAACAGGGGCGTGCGGCTCAGGTCGCGCTCGGGTTGCAGCGCATCGACCACCATCTCGAACGGCACATCCTGATGAGCGAAAGCATCGAGGGACATCTCGCGCACTCGGCCCAGCACTTCGCGGAAAGTCGGGTTGCCGGAGAGGTCGATGCGCATGACCAGCGTGTTGACGAAGAAGCCGATCAAGCTTTCGGCTTCGACCCGGTTGCGCCCGGCCACCGGCGTGCCGACCCAGAGATCTTCCTGACCGCTGTAGCGCGCCAACAAGGTCTGGAAGGCGGCGAGTAGGGTCATAAACAGGGTCACGCCCTCGCGTTGGGCCAGCGCTTCGAGCGCCCGATAGAGCGGGCGGGGCAGCGCAAACCAGTGCGTGGCGCCGCGGAAGCTCTGCAACGCCGGGCGCGGTCGATCGGCCGGCAGTTCGAGCGTGGTCACCTCACCGCCAAGCTGCTGCTGCCAATACTCAAGCTGTTGCTGGCGGGGCGACTCAGTACCAGCGGCGTAACCGTCCGCGCTCTCGAGCCACTGCTGCTGCCAGGCCGCAACATCGGCGTACTGCACCGCCAATGCGGGCAACGGCGAGGCTTCCCCGGCGGCGTACGCCGCATAGAGCGTCACCAACTCACGCAGCAGCACCATCACCGACCAGCCGTCAGAGACGACATGGTGCATAGTCAACAGCGCGACATGCTCGTCTGCGGCAAGACGGAGCAGACTCAAGCGCAGCAACGGCCCCTGCGCCAGGTCGAACGGCTGCTGCGCATCGGAAAGCGCCAGGCGCAGCACCTCGGCATCGCGTTCGTTTTGCGGCAACGCACCCAGATCGACGACGTTGATGGCGATACGCGCCGCATCGCTGTCCAGCGCCGCGATCACTAGGCGCGGCTGGCCGTCATCGGCGGCGAAAGTCGTGCGCAAGACCTCGTGGCGGC
>JAKSDJ010000388.1 GCA_022360155.1 Chloroflexales bacterium
CCCAAAATACCCGATTTAAAAGTTAAACTTCATCAGCCGACTCGGTGCAGAGCGCTGTAGCCCGCGCGTGCGTTTTCAGCTTGAACGTGAGTGCAAGGCTGCGCAGTGCTAGGTTTTGGCGTATTCCTCGTTCCTCGTTCTTCGTTTCTCGCCTTTCCAGAGCCCGCTGCAGATGACGTGGTCGGACGTTCGTGCGGCTGCGGTTTATGCCTCTGCTGTGCGGGATGCACATCTTGCCGCCCAGAGGAGCAGATCCGCCCATGTTAGTGCGCTGCTTGTTACCAATTACTTGTCACTCGTCCGTCATTTGACACAGGTCCGCCCGCTCGAACGTTATGTTTTAAGAGGTATGCAATATGACAATATCGATAGGGAGGATCTGCTGATGCGCTGGAACCGAATAACGCTTCCCATCGTCCTTATGATAAGCGGGCTTGTCCTCAGCGTCTTCCTGTGCCTTGGCAGCACGGTCACTATCCAACAACGCTTGGTAGCGCCGCCTGTGGGAATGATCCAGCTTGGTCCGTTAACATTTATAGCCGAGGTTACGAAGACGCCGCATTGTTCAATGCTGTCGTCGTATTGCCCATCCCGCCCCAACAACCAGGACCATTTTACGTTGTGGATAGTCACAAGAACCGAATCGTCAACTGCCACGACGCACCTGTTTGCGTTACCGCTGCAATAGAAAGGAGTAACAACGGTCATGAGCGCCCGAGGTTCTATACTGGCCATGCTAGGCCTGCTTGCCGCGTTGATAGTTGTCGTGTGGACGACCGAATCGGACCGTCGTATCCAGAATCAATCCACGTCAACCCGTCCGCTAGAAATGTTCACTGCCGCGCTCTCACGCGATCTCACGGCGAATCGGGCCATCGAACTCTTCGGTGAGCCAGACAAGATAACTGAGAGCGGCTTGGTGATTTATATCTACCACCTGAACGATGGGCGGTCGATCTTGCTCAGCTTCCCCGGTGCGGCCCCGATCAGCTCTGCGCACTTGGAAGATCAAGATGGCAACGCCATCGACCTGCCGCTGCCCGAGACAGCTCCTGGCAAGACTAACGCCGATCCATCGTCTGCGGGCCGTGTCGCCCTCACTGCAGGCGCAGACGGCGCCGCCAACGAGGTGTCCTTGGTACAGGCTGGCGGGCCGACTCAGATCGACAGTTTCGAGCTAACGCGCACCATTGTCGCCGACTGGGGCAGCGACAACGCGGGGCGCCCGATTACAGGCGCAGTCGAGCGGATCTGGCATCACACGCCTAACGATTAGTGCATCGAAAGCACAAAACGTTTGCGCCTGAGCAGGCGGCGCATGCGCCCGATGTCACGGTCAATGATGGGCGGACGCTGTGGCGCTACGAGCCAGCCGCCAATCGTGCCTGGAGCACCGATACAACTCCCCGGCCACGCATCACCGACGCCAGTGAGTCGTCAGCATTCCCAGAGTACGGCGCCGCGAGCCTGGGTGATTTTCTGGCGCAAGTGCAGCGCCGGGAAGCGCCCAGCATTATTGGCGAGGAACAGATGGCTGGACGCGACGCCTACATTGTCGCGCTAGGCATCCCGGTAACAATGAGTAACTCTGCGCCTGAGATCAATGGTCCCATGGATATCTGGATCGACAAAGAGACATTCTTTATCCTAAAGACGGTAACTCGTTCACAGGAAAGCGACAAAGTCGTCTCCTCGATGGAAGTCTCCGCCATTCGTTACAACCCTTCCCTGGACGACGCGCTGTTTACGTTTACGCCGCCGATTGGCGTAACAGTGTCCGATCAGCGGGCGTCGCCCGTACCCTGATTGGCGCTGGGAATAAGGAGCCCGATGTTACATATCAACCGGATTTGGCGAGTCGGTACGCTCTGCGTTGCGCTTGCAATCTTGGCCGCGTGTAACGGTTTGTCTTCAAGCCCAAATGCTGCGCCTACGTCGGTAAGCGGCTCAGCAGAAACGCCCCCGGCTTTGCTCTATCTGAAGGATGGCGGGTGGTACGAACGTGTCGATGGTAGTACAACGCGGCGTATCTCGCAACATCCTGTTGGAACCGCACCCGCTTCCGGCACGGTGATCGCGTCGACTGTAGTTGACGATACGCTGGTTGTGCTGTATAGCCTGGGTCGCATCGAACAGATCGCCCTGACAGACGGGGCGGAATTAAGCGCCGTTGGCTTTGCTGAACCTGCGCTCTCCGCACAACTGACCGTTCTGCCCGATAACGCTCGGATGATTTACACCGCACTCATTGATGACCCAAACGCGCAGTTTGGGCAAGGCACACTCATCGGGATCTATGACCTTGCCAGCAACATGGTGCAAGCCTTCTCGCCATTCGACCAGAGTATACTCTTGATTGGCGTGTCGGTTGATGGGAATAACTTGTATCTGCTGCCCAGAGGCCAAGATCCAGCTTATGGAACAGTGCAGGTGTTTGGCATTGCAAGCGGACAGATCGAGGGTGAAATCGAGGTGCGCGGCTATGGCGCACCCCATCTTGCGCCAAATGGTCAGCGCCTAGTCACGGTTGATGAAGCAGGGGTCGCCTCCCTCTACGACCTTGCGGCGGCCTCCCCTGCGCCTCAACAGATACCGACGCCAGATCCGTCTGGTCATGTCTGCCAAAGCGACTGGTCCGCCGACAGCCGGTCGATCTACCTGACTGTTTGTGCCGGCAACCTCGCCCGGATGACGGGAACATTATCGTCTTCCACGGGATTGTGGCGCTTCGATGTCGAGACAGCCGAACTTACCCGAATCAGCGCAGGTGTACAAGACCAACAGCCTTTTGTCACAAGCAACGGAACCCAGTTACTCTTCTGGCACAGCGGAACCCAAGAGGCGAACCTGATCGATATGGCAGCGGGTTCGATTCAATCGGTCTCATTACCGGCAGAAATGACGCCCACCGAGCCGACCGCCTATCCGCCTGTTGCATCGCTCAGCCCCAATGGGCGGTGGTTGTTCGTGTGGGACTCCCGTGAGGAGATGGCTGACCTGGTAGATCTAGCGATTGGTACACACGACAGATTCGCACTAGAGAGCAATCCAGGTCAGCCGATCATTTGGCGCTAATTGCGCGGGAAGGAGCGGGAGACGTGCGCAAGCCATTGATAGTGTTGCTCTGTTCGCTGGCGCTGGCTGGATGCGGCGTTGTGGCCAGCGATCCCGTCGCGGCGGCGCATCTGGAGGAAGCAACCTTGTCTACGCCCGCACCAACGCCAACTGATGGGCAAGCAGTGGCGCCAACCGGCGAATTCCCCCCGCGCCCGTCAGAACTTGACGCCTATATGCAGGCGATCAACGATTTTCTGAACGCAGCGCCGAAGAACCGCGAACGCCTGGAGGCCTTGCTCACCGAGTGGGAAAATCACCCCTACCCTTCGTTTGTCAATACGTTCCTTGACAAGAAACTCACGGAGGCTGAAGCGCAGCGTCCTGTACAGGAAGCTGATCTCGACGGCGACCAGCGAGCGGAAATCCTCGTTGCCGCATCATCACCCGATGTCTCGGCGCGGAGCGCCCTGTTGATCTTTGAGCAGACCGCAGCGGGCCGCTACCAGCCGTTCGTCCGCGAGTATGCAGCAATGGCGATACGTTTGTGGCGTATCGAAGACATCAACCGTGACGGCGGGTTGGAAATCTTGATCCAGGCCGCCGATTGTGGTGCGCATACCTGTCACCTCCAGGCCGACATTATTCAATGGACAGGCGAGGAATATCGCAGTCTGCTCCAATCTAGCGCTGTTGATGCTCATTATAGCGGAGCGCCCGGCGTAGTGATGCCATCAGCGCAGGCGATGCTGCGCGACAGCGACGGTGACGGGGTGCAAGACCTTGTACTCGAAGGCGGCTTGATCCAGTCGGTTGGCGCGGGGTTGCAACGCTCACGCACGCAGGTCTATGTATGGGACGGACCAATCTACCAACTGCAGGAGGTCATATACGATCCCGTCGCATCGCAGCATCCATTTTTCAAGCTGATTGACGGCAACGCTGCGATAGCTGCCGGCAATACTCAGACAGCGGTGCAGCTGTACGAAGCTGCAATAGCCACATCGTTCCCGCCGCCAGAGTCAGGTGTGTTTTGGAAAGCGTCTGAACCGGCTGTGGTTGCGTTCGCGCGCTTTCGATTGCTGTTGGCAACGGTCCAACTGGGGAATATTGACCAGGCAACCACGATTTACCAGACCGCTCAGGCCGAAGATGCTGACTACGCCGTCTGGTCACGGGCATTTTGGGAAGCCTATCAAGACAGCGGCAATCCTGACTACTATGTGCTCTGGGTCTTGACTGAGAAAGAAGAACGTGGTGGCGTCCGTACTTCCGCCCGGCGCGTTTTTGCGCTACAGATGCAATAACTAGGACGACCCGGCGTTGTGTTGCACCGCTACATCATCGGCGTGCGATTACAGGACTGTGCCTTGAACCTAGAACCTATTAGAATCGATTTCTTGCTCCATCCGAAAGGAGTACATAATATTATGCTACGAATCCGCATCATACTTATCGGCATGATCATACTGACCCTCACTGCCCTGCTCTGGGGCTGGTCCGCGCAGCCGGGCGGCGGTCCTATCTGGAAGTTCGCGTTGACGCCGGGGATGGCGGTTAGGCTAGAAGCCTCGTGCCCCCAGGGAACGACCCTTGTGCCTGGGAGCTTTCGTACGACCGCCAC
>JAKSDJ010000210.1 GCA_022360155.1 Chloroflexales bacterium
GATAAAGGCTCCAGTAAGCACACCCAGAATACGAGCGAGCGGTTCTGCCCCGGTATTGGGATTCGCGCTGTACCAGCCGGGTCGGGCATTGAAAAACCAGCCAAAGGCAACCAGCGCAAAGAAGAGAACGATCCGAAAGAAGAGCGGCACCTGGAACCCCACAATTAACGTGTCGAGCGGCGCTACAGCGTTGGGATCGTTACCGACGGCGAAGGCGGCTAAGCGCGGTGCATTCACATACAGTCTGTTAATGACCGCTACAAGTTCATCGCCGCCACGTACACAGGTTAAGTAGGCAATAATTGACACCAGCGTGATAGTTAGCAACGCCCGAAAACCACGGAGATACCCGACATATCCTCCTATCCCCATAAAGATGAGCAAGATGGCGAACCCGCTAAGCGGCACTATGAGTGATTGAAGCAGGATCGGCTGTAATGTCATAGCGTCTAGAAAGGCCAAACCGTTTGAAAGAATCGTGGACATCAGCTAACACTCCTTGCTGTGAGGCCGAGAAGCACGTTAGCCAAAAGCCGGGCCGCATCGGGCCGGGCTAGGGCGTGACTTTTCTCCGCCATGCGTTGTCGCTTGCACCTATTGTCGAGAAGGCTGCAGATACTCTGGAAGAGCGGCCCGTCCTGAGGCCGTCCGCTGCCAAGCATGTCGGGGTCAGCCACTTTGATAGCCGCGCCACGTCTTACCAGATAATCGGCATTTTCGTCCTGATGCACATAGGGATATGGTACCAGGACTGCTGGCAAAGCTGCTGCCGGTAACTCTGCCAGCGTTGATGCGCCGCTGCGGCAAAGCGCCAGATCTGCCGCACCGAACGCTCGCACCATTGACTTGGCCACAGCGTGAATGGATGATGAGATGCCCTGATCATCATCCGGCGCTTTTGCTGTGGCCAAGTCACCGCTTTCAAGATAGGGATACAGTCGGTACCGTGTACGCAACTCCGATGGCAATCGGTTGGCTGCGTCGTGCAGGAATTGCTCATCGCCTTCACATCCGCAGACATGGATGATCTGTGACCGCTCCAGCAAGTCCGGCAAGAGCATCGCAACTGCCTGATTGATGCTTCGCGCGCCGCGACTCCCGCCGTAGACGAGCAACACCGGCAGATCGTCATCGAGCCCGAACGCGATACGGCATGTAGCTTTGTTTTGGTTGAAGAGCGCCGCCCGCACTGGATACCCCACTACAACAAGTTTCGAGTTAACTCTATTAGTCTGTGCATTGGTATTTTCCAATCTTAACTCGTATTTAGCGATTCGTAAATACGTTGCCGAGTCTGCGACGTTACAGGCCACACAGGTGGCGATGCGGGCCAGAAAATGTATGGCCAGGCCAGGAACGACATCCGGTAGATAGATCAGCGTAGGAATCCGGGCCATCCAGGCCGCAATAAACAGGGGCACGCATACATATCCGCCTGTTCCCAAGATCGCTGCTGGCCGTAATTCGCGGAGCAGCGCGCGCGCCGCGATTATTCCCCTGCCAAGGACCACGCCGCCGCGCGCCAGACCCAATAGGTCGCGCCCACGCACCGCCGCCGCCGGCAGTGCGCGAAAGGGCAGCGCACTTTCGCTCTTTACAATACCTTGTTCCATCCCGCCGATACTGCCGATATATACAAGTCGAATATGTTCGCTGCCGGATGCCGGATATTGCGACGCGCCTTCAAAAGCTATATTCGTCGAGCTAATATCGCTTAGCGCCGCGGCCACGACCAGCGTCGGGTAGACGTGACCACCGGTTCCTCCGCCACACAGCAAGATTGTTGACGAAGGAGAGGGCGGGCGAGCGACGGAATCGTGTAGCATGAGGCGTCTCCTCGGCGTGGCGATCTACCGTATGGCGTGAGATATTGAGCAAAATCCCTGTGGCGACCATACACATGATCAGTGATGTGCTGCCATACGATACAAACGGCAGGGTCAAGCCAGTGAATGGGATAAGCGACGTCGTTACCGCGATATTGATGAACGCCTGAAAAACAAGCCATGATGTCACGCCAACCGCAACCAGCGCCGCGAATGGGTCTGGGGCGCGACCGGCGATACGATAACCCCGGTAAGCGATCAGCACGAAGGCGATTAGCACCAGGAGCGTTCCCAGCAAGCCCAACTCTTCGCCGATAATGGCGTAGATCGCATCGGTATGAGCCTGGGGGAGCCATTGAAATTTCTGGCGCGCCTGCCCCAGGCCAACGCCGAAGGGTCCGCCGCTGCCCAGCGCATAGAGCGAGTGAACGGGCTGGTAGCCGGAGGTGCTGTAATATTTCCAGGGATCTTGGAACGCCTCCAAGCGCGCCACTTTGCCGGTCAACGACACAAAAGCCCAGAACGCCCCGCCCGCCAAAGCCACCGCCGCACCCAAGTGCAGCAAGTTGGCGCCGGTTGCAAAATAGATAATCCCGGCGATCACGACCACCACTACTGTCGTTCCCAGATCGGGCTGTAACATAATCAGGCCGCAAACGACGCCAAGCATCACGCCGAAGGGCGCCAGGCCGTAGGTCACGTTCCCCAATTTTGCACCGCGCCGCGAGAGCCAGTCGGCAAAATAGATAATGATGGCGAGTTTGGCGACTTCGGCAGGTTGCATACTCAGCAAGCCATCGCTGAAGCGAATCCACGAGCGTGAGCCGTTGACCTCAGTCATCGATGCGGGCAGCCACAACACCAACAGCAGCAAGCATAACGCCAGCCCCATGAGGTGAACCGAATAGCGCCGCCACACCTGGTAGTTGATCCGTTGGGCTACGAGTAAGCCAATTGTGCCAATCAACGCGCCGATCAACTGGCGCAGGAGATAGTAGAACTGTGTGTCATACCGGGTGTATGCTTCAACAAAACTGGCGCTATAGACCATCACCAAGCCAAGCGCGACCAGCGCGCCAACCGGCGCAAGTAATTTGTAGTCGGGTTTACGAGTTGTCGTATCGAACATATGATTTCTGGATCCTGGTTACACAGCAGTGCAATCCGTCATTGCCGGGAAACAGTTAGATCAGCAACGCCATCAGCGCCAAAATAACAAAAACTCCCAACGCGCTTGCCCAACTCCAATCTAGATATTCACGAACCATCACCGGCGGAAAGAGCCGATCGTCGACAGTAAAACGCGGCGCCATCAGCCACCCAATCAACATACCGCCGAGCAAGCCGCCAATATGGGCATAGTTATCGATAATCCCACTCATTGTGAAGCCAAACAACAGATTGATCCCAATAATAGCGATCATGCTCTGAAGCTGGCGGCGACCAAACTCACCCAGCAACTGCCGCGTTATGTAGTAGAACGCCGCCAGACCTCCAATCAACCCGAAGATAGCGCCGCTCGCACCGACCGATGGGCTGGGCGAGAAAGCGTAAGAGGCGATACTGCCGCTCAATCCAGACAGAAAGTAGACCGCCAAGAAACGCGCCGTACCATAGATTCGTTCTGCTTCCGGTCCCAGAATGTAGAGGGCATACCCGTTGAAGAAGATATGCAGCAGGCTGCCATGCAGGAACATTGCCGTCAAGAGCCGCCAATATTGTCCCTGCGCAATAAGATCATTCTGCTTCCACCCTAGGAATTGCAGAACGCCAGCATTGGGCGTAAAGAAATTGCCGCTCAACAGCCCGGTGATCAGATAGATCAGGATATTCAATCCCAGGAGGATATACACGACCCGTGCCGTATCCATTGGCAAGCGCATGCGCACAGAGAATGGAGAGTTGGGAGGCTCCGCCTCTTCGAAATTGGGCTGAGAGACTGGCCGCTCTGGCTCGGGCGCTGACGGTGAGCGATCATCATCCATACGCCGCGACCCGAACTCTTCGCGTATACGCCGGAGCGCTTCTTCTATTTCGTCGTCATCGTGTGGTTCTTGTTTCACGTCAACTCACATACAATTCGTCGGAACTCTTCACCCCGGTGAAACTCATTCGCGAACATGCCAAAACTGGCGCACCCTGGCGACAGCAAGACCACATCGCCCGGTTCAGCATAACTCCGCGCAGCGCGAATAGCGGTCGCAAAATCGTCGTACGGCCCCAAGAGAGGCGTCGCGCGCTGTGTGCCGAGCATTGTTCCTGGCTCTGCTGCCATGTGCAATGCTCGTTGTAAGCGCGGCGTGGCGCTGCCCATCAGCAACACCAAGGTCTTGACGCGCTTACGAATAACTTGGGCAAAAGCCTCAAAATCCAGGTCTTTGTCCGCCCCGCCAGCCAGCAGCACAATTGGCGCCTCAATGCTTGCTAGCGCGGCCTGCGCCGCTGCCGGGTTCGTGGCGGTGGTATCGTTGATATAGCGCACCCCATCGAGTTCACGCACGAATTCGAGCCGGTGCTCGACGCCGGTACATGCTTGGACTGCGGCGCGGATGCTGGCCGGGCTAACCCCAAAGCTGTGCGCCATAGTCGCCGCCGCTAGAACATTTGTCAAGTTGTGGTCACCCATTAGCCGCACATCAGCTACAGCGCAGAGTTCTTCGCCGTGCAACTCGATCCGCCCCTGCGTGATCCGGCAATCGGCGTCACTTTCCGGCGCGATGCTGAATGTCAGCAGATTGGAACAAGAACGCGCAGATAGTATTCCGTGTTCTGAGCCCCAATCTTCGCCCCCGATCGCCGCCTGCTGCTCGTGATTGAGCACCACGACACCTGCCCTGTCCTGGTGGGCGAAAATCTGTTGTTTCGCCCGCACATATTCAGCCATCGACCCGTGATAGTTCAGGTGATCAGGCGAGATGTTCGTGATACAAGCATACTGCGGGCTGAGACAAGCTGCACCTAGGCCAACCAGTTGGAAACTGCTGAGTTCCAGCACCACCGGCGTCCGCACAGAAATCCGATCCAGAGCTTCTAGCGCGGAAACCCGTAAATTCCCGGCGATAATCGTGTCAGGATATTCCTGGCGGAGCATCGCGCCGAGCAGCAAGGCGGTTGTCGTTTTGCCTTTGGTGCCGGTAACTCCCAAGATTGGGCCAGGACAGCGCCGGAAAAACAGCGTCATCTCGGTCTCGATGTGCGCTCCAGACTCGCGGGCCATTGTGAGCCAGGGCGAGTTGGGCCGCACCGCCGGGTTGGCGACGATGATAGCGTGTCCGGCAAAGTCGTCAGCGCGATGCTCGCCCAACACATAGCGGATGCTTGCGTCGCATTCCGCTTCGGCCTGGCGGAGGGTTTCCAGCGGACCGGTCAGCGTCTCGGGGGACGCTAGATCGGTAACGGTGACAACAGCCCCTTGGCGGAGTAGCCAGCGGGCTACTCCAAGGCCGCCGCCGTGAACACCCAAACCCATGACTAGAACGCGCGTACCGCGAAGTTTCATGATCCTGCGTTACGATGAGCAAGCTATAAATCGGTATCGGTGCATATACAGATCATTACTGCAATTTGTGTTGGCCGGCCATTTCCATTGTCGGCTGAAGTTCGGCAGGCGCCACCTGTTGTTGCGAGCTGTTGGCCGCGAAGGTAAGCGCCAACGAGATGCCAATCATTGCCGCGACGGTGCCAATTAAGACAAAGCGTTGCGTCACTTGCGGCTGGCTCCATCCCAACAACTCAAAGTGATGATGCAGCGGCGCCATCTTAAAGATCCGCCGTCCCTCGCCAAAACGCCAGCGCGTGAACTTGAAGTAGGCCGTCTGGAGTATGACCGAAAGCGCCTCGGCCACAAAAATTACGCCGACCACCGGCAGCAATAGCCATTGTTGGGATTGCAAGGCGACGATTGCGAGTGTCGCTCCCAGAGCCAATGAGCCGGTATCGCCCATAAAGACCTGCGCCGGATAGGCGTTGAACCAGAGAAAGGCAGCGCAGGCGCCGACTAGCGTAAAGCTGAAGACCATCAAGTTGGTCAGGCGCGGCTCGGAGAGAAAGGTCATTACGCCATATGCCGCGAATGCTAGTGTTAAGGTCCACCCCGCCAGGCTGTCGAGGCCATCGGTCAAGTTGACCGCGTTGGCAAACCCGACAATGACCAGGGTCGCCATCGGAATGAACCACCAGCCGATATTGACTGTGTCCTGCACGAAGGGAATACGCAAGCGTCCGCCGTGATCGAGACCGAAAGGCTCGGGAAGGTACAGCGCCATACTGGCAATAAAAGAGATCGCCAGCATCAACAGAAACTTATGACGCACGGTAAAGCCATAGGTTTTGGATTTCGAGTTGGTCAGCGTCATCCAGTCATCGATCGCGCCAAGCACCGCAAAACTGATCAACACGGCTAGGGGTAACAGCATTGACTCCTGATTGACCAGGTTGAACAGGATAGTCAACACAACCACGGTGCCGACGATCATCACCCCGCCCATCGTTGGCGTGCCCATCTTCACCATGTGACTCTGCGGTCCTTCGATACGGATCTGCTTGCCGATCTTGTGTTTGCGTGCGAAGCGCAACCACCAACTGCCAACGATAAGCGTCATAACAAAGGCCGCTGCGGCCAGCAACAGAGCACGGGCTACAGTCTGGACCAGGAGGTTCTCCAAGATTCCCACGTTTGCTCACTCCTCAGGATGTCGCTGCACCGCTGCTACGATTGACTCCATTGCGGCCCCACGCGAGCCTTTGACCAGGACGTAGTCGCCAGGGCGCAGCATAGTCTGCAGCGCATCAACTACGTCGTTATTTGTATCTACCACCTTGATGTGTTCGGGCGTCATTCCTGCGACCTGTGCCTCGTCGGCGATCCAGCGCGCGCGTTGCCCGACACAGATCAACTCCTGGACCACTGCGGCTGCACGTCGGCCGACGCTACGATGGGCTTCTTCCTCGATAGCGCCTAATTCGAGCATGTCGCCAAGCGCCGCAATCCGCCTTCCATCAAGCTCGGCGAGAAGGTCCAGCGCAGCTATTGCCGACACCGGCGCGGCATTATACGTATCATCGATGATGGTTGAACCATGTAGGCCTGGTCTTTGCACAATCCGCGCCACGCTATTTTCATCTTGGAGACCAGCAATAATATCGTCCCAATTCATCCCCATGACCAGGCCAATGGCGATGCCCGCCAGGGCAGTATAGACACTATGCTTGCCAAGCAAGGGCGTTTTGATTCGAACCGTCTCGTTGGCATGGTGCGCATCGAACGTAATCCCTTGCAAGCCATGACTCTCGACCTGGTCCGCCCACACGTCTGCCGACGGATTGAGGCCATAGCTGAAAACCCGCGCCAGCGTGCGTCGCGCCATTCGCGCCACCCGTTCGTCATCGATATTCAGGATAGCAATGCCATCGGGCGGCAGCGAGTCCGGCAATTCGGACTTGGCTTGTTCAACGACATCGATACTTTTTACCCGTTCCAGGTGCGATGGGCCGACATTCGTCACGATGCCGATATATGGCCAGGCGAGATTCGCCAAAAACCGAATCTCGCCCGGCGCCCACATACCCATCTCCAAAACGACCACCTCGTGGTCGGGTGTAATTTGGAGCAGGGTTGTAGGCATAGTGGCCTCGCTATTGTAACTGCGTTTACTTTTTAAGGTACGAAAGCGGCGACTAAGAATAGCCGCCACGACCTCTTTTGTCGAGGTCTTGCCCACGCTGCCGGTGATACCAACCACGGTCGGCGTGTGCTGTCGCCGATGATAGACGGCCAGCCGTTGGAGAGCCATCAGCGGGTCGTCCACGGAAATAAAAAGACATGTTTGCAGCGAGTGCGCTTCCAGTCCATCGCAATTGGCCGGGTCGAGTAGCGTCCAGGGCCGTTGGGTGTGCGCCAATTCGGCCTGAAGGCGTTCGACTTCGTCGCGTTGGACCAGCGCTCCGCTCGCACCACGGGCAACTGCGTCGACCAAGAAGTTGTGTCCATTGGTTCGCTCACCGTCCAGGGCAACAAACAACGCTCCTGGAACGACTTCCCGCGAGTCAACGACAACTTCAGAGAACCCGACTGTTTGCCATGCCGCCGGAATCCGCGGCATCTGACGCATTGCTTTGGGTTGGACGCCAAATAGGACGTGAACCAGACTCAGCACGCCGACCTCCTCTATAACAGGCCATCGGCGGCAATTGTAGCACAAGTTGTGGAGAAAAGGTCAGGCTCAGCGCAATGAGCGCGCCGCCTTTCAACCACCACCATAAGCTACTGCTGGCCCGGACTAAACAATGCCGGATCAGGCGGGATGCGTTCGTGCCGCATCAATTGGTCCATAATATTGTAAAAGACTGGGATCGCCGTTTGGACTCCCCAGATATCATCCTTTGGCCGATCAATCTTAACGAGTACGGCATAGCGGGAATCTTCTGCCGGAGCCAGGCCAACCACCGAACCAATCGTGAAACTTGGATCGTAACCGCCGCCGGGCAACGGAATAGAAGCCGTGCCGGTCTTAGCGCCCACTTGATAGCCGGGAACCAGCCACTGGTCTGCGTAGCTGCCTGTTTGGGACGCCCAGACCACCGGCGCATAGGAGTTCGCCGCATTGACAAGCATGCGACGGATTGTCCATGCCACGCCGCGCTCAACGACCTGCCCCGCCGCCTTGGGCTTGGTAACGGTACATGTTCCTTCTTCACAGTGCTGCTCAACGATATACGGTGTCATCATCAGTCCGTCGTTAGCGATAGCTGCCACAGCGCGCACCAGTTGCAGCGGCGTGACCGAGATGCCTTGGCCATAGGCATTGGTAAGCAGCGTAATATCGGTATAGTTCGGAGAACCCGGTAAGTTCACAATCCCGCTCTCTTCGCCGCCCAGATCCACCCCTGTCGGCGCTCCAAAGCCAAATTTGCGAACAATCTTGTAGAATTGCTCTGCCCCGGTCAGCTCATTCAGTTGCAACGCACCGACATTACTAGAGTAGTAAATCACCCTGTCGACATTGATCATGCCGTGACCAGCGCCGTTATAGTTGCTCAACGCCTCGTTATAACGAAAGATGGACCCTGTGTCATTCACAAGCGTCTCGGCAGTAAAGGCCCGCGATTGCAAACCTGCGGCCACCGTGATAATTTTGAAGGTGCTGCCAGGTTCATAAACGCCACTGATGGCTGGGTTCCGGTTATAGATCTCCTCTGGATAATCGTCGTAGCGGTTCGGGTCGAACAGTGGCCAACTGGCCATACCTCGAATCGCCCCGGACTTCGGCTCGATGATAATCACCGTGCCGCCATCGGCCCGGTGTTGTTCGACTGCCTGGCGCAACTGGCTCTCCGCTAGATCCTGAACGAACGGGTCAAGGGTCAGCGTCAGGTTCATGCCGTTGCGCGCCGGGAGGGTCTGCTGCGGCGCTATGGCAATAGGGTTCTGGCGCGAGTCGAACTCAGCCGTCAGCGTGCCGGTAATGCCTTTGAGTTGCGTGTTGTAGAAACTTTCGACGCCGCTGATCCCATCGCCGTTATAGTTGACAGCGCCAATGACCTGTGCCGCATAGTCCCTTTGCGGATAGACTCGCCGCGGCTCATAGTGCAGTTTTAGCCCCGGTTCCTCCAGCTCGACAATCCGCTGAGCGATTTCCGGTTCGAGCCAACGTGCGACTCGTAGCCAGTAGTGCTCGGTATCGGTCATTGCTGCGAGCAGATCCTCGGTGTCAGCGCCGGTTAGCGCCGATAATGTCAGCGCTAGCTTGGGGGCGTCTTCGGCTGAAATCAGTGACGGCACAATCCACAGGCTCTCACGGTCCACGTCCATAGACAGCACATTATCAGATCGGTCCTTAATAGTGCCGCGTTGCGACGGAAGCGTAATCTGCCTGTCGATCAAGGTGCGGGCCTGGGCTTTCAACTCATCGTGGCGCAGCACCTGAAGATCAACCAGACGCACGACGATCAACAACACGATCCCCATGTTGCCGATCAGCAACATCCAGATACGCCATTTCGGGATCGCGACCTGGGAGAAGAACCCTGGCGCAACTTGGGGCTTTTGGGTTTGGACGTTGGTACGTGTTGCCATATCTGTTACGAATCCGAATTATGGCGTAGGGTCAGAAACGGGACGTGCTACGCCATCGTTTTCGATCAATGGATTCTGGTCAATAATGCCTGGTTCCTGTTTTGTCGGGGCAATAATGGATGGCTCGATGGTGACATACTGAACCTGGTCTTTGGCCAACGGACGCAGACCAATTTGCTCGGCGCGGGTACGGACTCGATCGAGTGATTGCGCCGCTGCCTGGCGCAACTGGAGTTGGGTGCGTTCGCGGAGCAAGTCAGTGCGTTCTTGTTCGAGCGCTGTGATTGCATATCCTTTGGTGGCTACCACTCCAGTCTGAGCCAGGACAATGAGGCTCATCAAGCAGAGCAAAATAACGCTCGTAAGGAGATAACGACCGCCATCGAGGTTGATATAGCGGGGCAGTTCTCTCCGCCGAGCTTTAGCCTGGCGCAGCGGATATAGACGTTGTGTATTGACGGCCATGATGTTCCTTCTGTAAGTAGTTGACGATGTGTAAAGAAACCTTGATGATTATGTCTATTGCATGCTGCTGCCATTTTGTTCTTCGATACGTTCCGCTACTCGCAACTTGGCGCTTCTGCTGCGCGGATTGGCCAGTAGCTCTTCATCGCCGGGTTCAATCGGCTTCTTCGTGATGATCCGCAATCGCACCGGCCGCTTAGGCGCTTCGTTGCCGCCATACCCTGACTCAGCGCGAAAAAAAAGCTTGACAATTCGATCTTCTAACGAATGAAAACTAATCACCGCCAATCGTCCGCCGGGTCGTAGCAGTTCAACAGCTTGCGGCAATACCGCCTCCAACTGGTCAAGTTCGTGGTTGACCGCAATACGTAATGCCTGAAAGGTGCGCGTTGCCGGGTGGATACGTTCGCGATGGCCAGGTCGCCGTACGGCTTGCGCCACTAGGCTGGCGAGTTCACCGGTCGTCTGCAATGGCTGTTGGCTGCGGCGCGCAACAATGCGTCGGGCGATCTGCCGTGATGCCCGTTCTTCGCCATAACGATAGATCAGATCGGCAAGTTCTTGTTCAGACAACGTAGCCAGCAGATCGGCGGCGTTTAGCCCCTGCGTTGGGTCAAGCCGCATATCCAACGGTCCGTCGTGAGCGAACGAGAAGCCTCGTTCTGGCGTATCAAGTTGGTGCGAGGATACGCCCAAGTCGAACACGATCCCATCGAATGCGGTAAAGCCTTGTTCCCGAGCCAGTTCGCCGAATCGGCCAAACTTCCTGTGGACCAATACAAAACACTCCGGTGGTGTGCTTGCAGCAAGCTTGGTCTGGGCGGCTTGCAACGCCACCGGGTCGGCATCGATGCCGAACAGCCGTCCGCCAGGTTGAGATTGCTGGAGCAGTGCGGCTGCGTGGCCTCCACCCCCCAACGTTCCGTCTGCGTATATCCCTCCCGGTTGAGGTTGCAACGCGGCGATAACTTCTTTGAGCAAGACTGGCGTATGTTCGTATGGCGGATGATGGCCGTGCTCCGTTCGCATTAGATACCTAGGGCCGAGAGTTGCTCGGCAATCGAACTACCATTACTGTCAAGCGATTCCAGAACATTCTGCCAGCGATCACGGGACCACAACTCAAAATAGGTATCCAAGCCAGCAATAATCACCTGTTCAGACAGACCGGCGTATTCACGTAGGTTCTGTGGTATCAAAATCCGCCCCTGGCGGTCCACTTCAACCTCGGCTGCATTCGCAAAGAGCATACGGCGCAGGTTCCGCGCTTCTTCATTACCTAACGAAAGACTGCTGATCCGTTGGGAGAGCGATTGCCAGATCGGGCGCGGAAACGCCTGGAGACAACGCTCGAAGCCGCGGGTCAAGATCAACCCCTCGCCGAGTTCTTCGCGGAAACGAGCGGGAATTGCAACGCGCCCCTTATCATCAATGACGTGTTCGAACTCGCCGAGAAACACGTTTCCGCTTCCTTGTGATTGCTATTAACTATCGTAAGCTGAATATTATTACGATAGTTGCTATTAACTATCGTAATAAGAACATTTTTTCTAATTTTGCGGTTTTCGGCGCTGGCCAATACCGCTTGACAAACTTTTCTCAGCTGCTTTATATGAGTTAGCAGTTAGCACAATCAAATGTCCTGTAACGCTACTATCATACTTTTGTTCTAGTTCCCCACTTTCCCCCACTTTCCCCCACTCATGCGCCCCATTATATACCACTTGACTTTTAATTTCAAGCCTTTTCCGCTCTGTTTTTGGGTTACAATCAACACAGACGGATGAAAACTCTTTACGTATTACTGTCGTATGCTAGGATTTATGCGGTGGGTGAGCACATCATATGCTAGGATTTACACGATGGATGGATACACAAAAACATGAACAACACGAAAAGAGCCAATAATCCGTCGATATCAGTACATTTGTGCGCAATAACAACTTGAATAGACAGCACATATCGATGTACACAGCACACACAGCGACTATTTACCCAACGTTGCCCGGCGATCATCCAAATATGTCCAATCATTTTCCTGCATCAGGAATGGCTTGGATATCTGTTATGATAGTCGCGGGTTCGACAGACTAAGCTTGTCCTGCGTTCACCGTGCAACGTTCTCAAAACCAGCGGCGACCGTTGTCGTTGCGGTCCCGAGGGCAGACGCAACATCGGCGATCGGCTTAGTCAAGATTACGGAACCAATATCTATACAATTAATAGGGCTTACGCGGTTGCTTTCCAGCGCACTGCAGAATCGCGTGGGAAATCACGTATGACATATCAAGATGCCTGTGACAGCATTGCGCCCAGCAATCACTGTTGCATCGCGGGCGCGGTGAAGCCGCGCCCGCGATGCAACAAGAAATCCTTCCGCTCTGCCGGAGGCAAAGAGAACCTTATCGGTAGACGTAGCACCTGCTACTGCGTACGTCCTAATTAATTTAAGGAGGAACAAGGCATATGACAGACGAAACCGGGCCGCGATTGACCCATCTCGACGCACAGGGGCAAGCGCAGATGGTCGACGTGGGGGAAAAAGCCGTGACGCAACGCGAAGCAGTTGCCCGCGCGATGGTACAGATGCAGCCCGCAACTCTGCGCCTGATCATGGATGGTGCAATGCCAAAGGGTGATGTTCTGGCTGTGGCGCGGGTCGCCGGGATCATGGCCGCCAAGCGCACTGCTGACCTGATCCCGCTCTGCCATCCGCTGAACCTGACCCACGTCGCAGTGACGCTGACGCCAGCGTCAGGCCAGGATGCCCTGTTGATCGAGGCTGTCGTGCGCACCAACGGACCGACTGGTGTGGAGATGGAAGCGCTGACCGCTGCCAGCATCGCCGCGCTGACGGTCTACGATATGTGTAAGGCAGTAGAACGCGGAATGCGTATTAGCGAGATCCGGCTAGCCCAGAAGCGCGGGGGACGGAGTGGGGAGATCGTACTTGAGGCATAAGCGCGGCGATAGCGCCATGGCTGCAACGATCAGCAACTATTCCGGCGCTTTCTGGCGTTCGCGTTCGAGTTGAGCGGTAAGGTCATCGGTCTGAATCATTTGCACAATAAGTTGGCTCTCAAGCTCATCACGCTGGCGCTGCAGATCGCGTATTTCGCGTTCGAGCATGATATCGGTTGGGCCTTCGCTCCCATGATCGATCAGCGTCTGCAGATGACTTTCTAATTCCGCAAGCGCCCAAGACAGATCATGCACCGCAGCATGCGCACTGCGCAGTTGACCCAGCAACTCACGCTGATTCTGGCGTGCTGTTCTTCCTTGATCTCTTTTAGGATTTGTTGTTTCGTTACGTCTCATACTCATCATTTTAACATAGCATCCTCAAAGCAGTCTTCCTGCCGCATCAAATTCCTGCAAGAGCGCGCAGGTAATGTAAAGCGGCGCAGACGGGCGTAGCCATCGGCCAATCTGCGGCCATCGCGCGGTCGATCAGCAGCTCATCTGTGGCTCATTGCTCATGTTGAAGAATCCCTCAATGCAGCAACAGAACGCTTGACATGGCGCACCAGTTCTGCTATAGTTGTCACGAACGTATGTTTCAAAATCAAGGCGAATGACTGGTTCGACTTTCCGGCAATCTGAGTTAGATTGTGTGACGATGGCATGATGGCTCAGATCCTCGCCTTCTTGCGCCTGCCAGCCCGCTACGAACTTCCGGCGAGCTTTTTAGCCTTGTACCTTTCAAATAAGACCGGCCAAATCTTGAACAGGCGTTTGGGGAGGTCTTCCCCAAGATCTGTCGGGCTGGACGCCGTGCCAGGTGATATCGCTGCCCCCGGCAGATGAGTCGCTTGCGTCCTCACGCACCTCCCGTCACTGCTCAACGCCGCGTCCTCAGAAAGGAAATGAATTGACGACGTTATCTGAACAACGAGTGATTCCCGCACTGCGGATCACCGATTACGAGCGTAGCAAGTCGTACTACGTCGAGGCGCTCGGTTTCACTGTAGCTTGGGAACACCGCTTCGAGCCTCATTTTCCGGTCTTCATGTCAGTCGTTCGCGACGGCATGCAGGTTTACCTAACACAGCACAGCGGAGATTGTCAGGTAGGTGGGTTAGTCCACTTTGTGATCCCGGATGTGGATACCTGGTACAGAGAGTTTTGTTATCAAGGCGCCAATGTGACCGAGGCTCCGAACGACGACCTGGGCTTCCGTAACATGACCATCATGGATCCAGATGGCAATCAACTGCGCTTCATGGAACCATCAAGCAAGAATGACTAACGAAATTATGTAGCGGACGGCGCTGCTGAGCTGAGCGTTGAACGGCATCCATAGCCTAGAGTTTTGTGAGTCCGTTTATCCCAAAAAGGACGTTTGACTAACTCTCGTTGTATTGTTTTTGCGAAGTGGATTGGCAAACGATGATGAGCGACAAGCGGCAAGTCCTTACGTTGTTATAAAGTTAGTATCGAGGCTTGGCAAGGAGAATCGCATGCTCGAATTGGGATATCGCTCGGTAATGACTCGACCACAGCGCCGATCCTGGCTAGCGCTTTTCCCTTGGCGGCGCGAACGTCCTATCGAGCCAGTTGAACTGTGCGCACGACATTTTGGCTACCAGCCAGCGCGCTTTCGCTGGCGGGGGATGCTCTACCGCGTCGCACGCATCGAGCGGGTTTGGGAAGAGACTGCGCGCCGCGACCATGCCGCTCGTCGCTATTTTGCCGTGTGTTGCGGTGACAACCAGGAGTATACGCTGTTTCAGGATCTCCAGATCGGCACGTGGCATCTCATGCCTGCGACAGTAAGCTTGGCGCCCTAACTGGTTCTGCGCCGTGACACACTGCATTCACTCATATCTACAGGGTTTTTTGGATAGAGAGGTTTTTTGTATGGGGAGCACACGATTTTTGGTATGGTTTGACGACAATCCGAAAATGCCGGTGGTTAAGAAGATCGAAGCTGCAATCGAAGCCTACACCCGTCGCTTCAGCGGAATTATCCCCAATGTGGTATTAGTCAACGAAGCGGAGGTTATCGAGCACAAAGATATTAGCGTACGCGGCGTGAGCCACATCCGCTCGAATACCTTCTGGGTTGGCAAGGAAGATGTAGAAGCTCAGGCTTAGTGCAGCAATTCGCAAGTCTGTCCCTCTCATGCGTACCCAGCTCCCCTATGACAGAGCTGGGTACGCGCTTTGTGAGGATCTATCTAAAAAGGGTGCTTGGAGTATGGTGCGTGCCGATCCGAGCAAGCTCTGCCCCTCAAGCTCCGCCCCTCAAGCTCCGCCCCTTAAGCTCCCCGCTGGGGCATCCTGCCGGTTCCCCAGACCCCTCCGCAGGTGACGTGGTCGGCGTTTCATCCGGCTGCGACGAATGCCTCTGCTGCGCTAGGTGCATCGGTGCGGGAGCAAATGAGCGGGCGGTTGGCAGCGCCTGGCCATTTATCTGGCGTCTGCGCGGTAGCGCAAGAACA
>JAKSDJ010000985.1 GCA_022360155.1 Chloroflexales bacterium
CAAGCTCATTAATTGCGCGTATGGCTTGATCACAGAGCTTGGGGTGAGTATTGAGGCCCAAGTAATTATTCGACGACAGGTTGACCACCGCTTTACCGTCGATCACCGACCGCGCGCCCTGCGGTCCCTCAAGAATGCGCAACGTGCGAAACAGACCTTGGGATCGCAGCGTGTTAAGCTGCTCATCAAGATATTTATCAAGCGCTGCAGGCATAGAGCTATCCTTCTTGACTATAACTTCAGTTCCACTTCAAAACAACCGTCATAACAACCAGATGCCGACCTTGTGGTTCAATATCCATAGGCACGTCCATGCTCGTTGATACCGCGCTATGGCGCATACATCATGCCATTTGGATAAAGCGCCACTTTGTCAGCTTCGCCGCTCAGCATAAGCTGAAATGCCTGTTCATACTGCTCTAGCGGCATGTGGTGCGAGATCACCGGGCTGATGTCAACTTTGCCGCTCTGCAGCAACCCACGGGTCTGGTACCATGTTTCAAACATCTTGCGTCCAAAAACACCGTAGACGGTCGCCCCCTTGAACACGATTTCGTTGGTCAGATCAAAGGACATGAGCGGGCTCTCCGGCAACCCCAACAACGCCGCAAATCCACCCGGTCGCAGCGACTTAAAGCCCTGTTCAATCGCTCCCTGACTGCCGCTCATTTCCAACAGCACATCGACTCCTTCACCCTCTGTGGCTTGTAAAATTGCGGCAACAACATCACTACGCGCATCAATCAGATCGGTGGCGCCCATCTTATGCCCCATCTCCAGGCGATGCAGTTGTAGATCGGTGGCGAAAATACGCCCGGCGCCGGCGGCTGCGGCAATCGCAATCGTAAACAAGCCAATCGGGCCGCAGCCGGTAATCAAAACCCGCTTGGCAGTTAAACTGGTGGCGAAAGCCGTATGCACGGCATTGCCAAATGGCTCCTGCGCCGAGGCAATCGCTGCCGGCATTGTCGGATCATTTTTCCAAATATTGGCCGCTGGCATCGCAATATACTCAGCAAAACAGCCAGCGCGATCAACGCCAATAATCTGCACATTACGGCAAACGTGGTTTGCGCCGGCGCGACAGGCGTAACAGCGCCCGCACACAATATGCGATTCTGCCGACACGTACTCGCCAACAGCTACAGAATCGACCGCAGAGCCAATCGCCACCACATCGCCACTGAATTCGTGCCCAAAAACCAACGGCGGATGCATCCGCTTCTGCGCCCAAGGATCCCAGCGATAAATATGCAAATCCGTACCGCAGATAGTTGCAGCACGGACACGAATCAACACATCGTTCGGGCCGACAAACGGCACAGGAACCCGCTCAAGGCGCGCACCAGGGGCCGCCGCCGGTTTGACGAGCGCCAGCATTGTCTCATTCATCACAAATCCCCACATTGAAACTGACCACTGGCGCCTACCGCCGTGGCAAATGCAGACATCATCGCTACACGTACGCTAGTATAACGCAGGCTCGATCAAGCAACAAGGAACATGAGACAGCATTCAACAACAAGGTTCACAACTCTGCCTAAAAGAACCGCTGCCTACCGCGTGAATCACACTATGGTGATCACCGGCGGGTCGCTGCCCATCGGTCGCGTGGGCGAGGATTGTCTTCGTGTGCTATCTCGCGCTGATGGTTGCGGAGGAAGCGGGGCAAGCGGCGAGTGATTTGGCGCAAGTCTCGCGGAGTACTATCGCGTCGGGGATGTGGCACGCGCGACAGAGCAGAGGCGCAGCCCCCGTGTTTCAGGGACTGCGCCTCTGTTCATTCGGATCAGCACGCGGTGTTTGTTCGTGTTGTGCTGACTTATCGACTATTGCCCATCAGGACGATTCCTGGGCCGTGCTTTTTAATGAGCGCACTGGCGTTTGTTGGGGCTGGGGCGTACGCGGTTTGAAACGACCAATCAGCCCGCCGATGAGCCAGATGGCGCCCGCCAGAACGAACACCAAGATATATTCGATCAGTGGAATCCGCACAATCTCGCTCACCTGGTCCCAGCCGCGCCAACTATAAATCCCGACGACCGAGCCGGCATAGCCCAAGAACAGCAACCAGCGCGCTCTGAGCGAAAGACCGAGGCCGTGCATCTGGGTGATGATAAAGATGCCCAAAAAGCCGAAGAAGAACATCGGCCAGAAGCCGGTGATCCCCTTCTGCATCAGCGCGACGAGCGTACCGTGGATCAGCACCATCAACTCCAGCGTGACTGTCCACCAGCGATTGATATGAATGCGGGTAAAGAACAGGCTACCCTGCAACAACAGCAGGAAAGTGTAGAAGAAGCCAATCAGGTGGCCGCTCGAGTTCTCCATCGGGTGATACCAGAACGTGTAGATAATCGCCCAGGAAAACACATAGCCGTGATACTTCCGCGCCGCGCGGATGATCTCATCCTTAATCGGCGCCGGCTGGCCAAAGAAGAGACCGCGGCGGCGGTTCTCCATCAGCAAAATCCAGACCAGCATCAGGATCACGGATCCCTGCGAACTGAAGATCGTTGTATCTTGCGCCAGGCCATCGTACCAGATGTGGGTCTGGATAAAGTGGATCAGAACGAAGGCGGCGTTTGTCGCCAGCGCGATAATATTGATCGGATGTAAGCCGGACGTATAGCGTTTGACCCGCGTCTGGGCGTAGTAGATCATGCCCCAACTGGCGACCTGGTGAAGCAGATAGCTGCCCCAGGCCGTCGCGCGGGTCCAGAAAGTCGGTTCAGCGAGTTGCCAATAGTACCACGACGGACCGGCGTCGGGCAGGCGCTGGACATTCGTCAGCCACGACCCGGCCAACCAGATGATCCCGGTAAAGACGAAACTAAACAGAATGCCCCCCCAGAGGACCAATACATCCATTCGCGTTTGTGACATTGGCTTCGTGCTCATCAATACCTCTTGGTTCAAGATTTCACATACTCCGTTCAGTATACTCGATCCTGACTATTTGCACAACCCTTTCAAATCTTTTGCCCAGATTCTTACAGTGCCTAGCGCCAAGAAGTGGTATACTAATGTATATGGATCGATTGGCGCCTAGCGTTTAGGCTGAAGAGATAAAAACAGGCGTTGGCAAGATCCTGTTTCTCTTCTGTTTACGCCTGTTTCACATTGCAAACAGATTTCCGACCAGGACGCTTGAGTTGGGAGAAATCAAAGGGATAGAGAACGATGCAATTGATCATCAATGGTGAAGAGTATACGGTGGAGGACAGCCCGTCACGCCCGTTGCTTTGGGTATTGCGCGACGAACTGGGCCTAACTGGAACGAAATTCGGCTGTGGCGCGGGCTTTTGCGGCGCTTGCGCCGTTCACATCGATGGAACGCCCCAGCGCTCATGCATAACCCCGCTTGAATCAGCCGCCGGGACGGAAATCCGGACAATCGAAGGGCTGGCAATCGTTAATGCTGACGGCAGCCTGAAATTACACCCTGTGCAGCAGGCGTTCCTTGATGCTCAGGTTCCGCAGTGTAGCTGGTGCATGAGCGGCCAGATGATGACAGCGGCAGCCTTCCTGGAGACCACGCCCAACCCGAGTAGGGAAGAGGTTGTCGAGGCGATGAGCCAAAACTATTGTCGCTGCGGCTGCTACGTTCGGATCAAAGCCGCCGTGCTCCAAGCAGCGCAACTGGCGGCTGTAGCGCAGGAGGAAGCGGCATGAGCTCGAAACGCACGTGGCGTCTCACCCGACGCGGCTTTCTGATCGGCGCGGGGGTGACTGGAGCTGGTCTTGCACTTGGTATCAACTTCGGGCTGCCGGCCATTCGTCTGCGCCTGGTCGAGACATTTGAAGAAGCCGGCACACGTCCCAATCGCATCGAGGCGCCGCCAACCGCATGGTTCGAGATCGATGCCGACAATCAGATCCGCGTCTTTATTCCCAAAGTCGAGATGGGTCAGGGTGTGCATACCTCTCTCGCCCAAATCGCAGCCGAAGAGTTGGAGGTTGGCTGGCAGCAGTTGCAGGTGCGCCAGGCCACTACCACCCTTGGTCCATACGATACAAGAGGCACCAGCGGCAGCATGTCGGTTGCTACGTTATACCTGCCGATTCGCGAAGTCGCAGCGACAATGCGCGAGATGCTGCGCAGCGAAGCAGCGAAACAGCTTGGTGTGCCGGCCAGCGAGTTGACCGTAGCGAATGGGGTCTTTACCCACGAGCGCAACCCTTCCGCAACACTGACCTACGGTCAGGTTGTGCAACAGGTGAGTGCCTGGGAAATCCCGGAAGAACCGCCGGCGCTCAAGTCGCCCAGCGAGTTTCGTTATATTGGCAAGCCGCTGCCGCGTGTCGACCTGCCCGACAAGCTGATCGGCAAGGCGGTCTATGGCTACGACGCGCGCCTGCCCGATATGCTTTACGGCGCGATTGCCCGCCCGCCGACGATCAGCGCGACATTGCGCCGCGCTGCGCCGGGCGAGGCGCCTCAGCAGCCTGGCGTTGTGCAGGCGGTTATCGCCGACGATTTCGCCGGCGTTGTCGCCGAATCGCGGGTAGCGGCGTATCGCGGCGTCACAGCGCTCGATCTGGAGTGGGACACTGGCAAACAGTGGCAGCAGTCCGACATCGAGACGTTGATCACTGTGGGAACGGGCAGCGGCGCGGTTATCCAGGCAACCGGCAACGCCGAGAGCGAACTACGGTCCGGGTCGGTGATCAGCGCCGAGTACCGCACGCCGATGGCGGCGCATGCCCACCTGGAAGCCCAGGCTGCCCTCGTCGACGTTCAGCCCGACAAAGTGCGGGTGTGGGTTTCGACCCAGTTCCCCACCCAGGTGCAGAGCGCGGTCGCCGAAACACTGGGGCGCGAAGCGGAAACGGTCGAAGTCATACCCACCTTCCTGGGCGGCGGATTCGGGCGCAAATCCGGGATCGAGCCCGCCGTCGAGGCGGCCCGGCTTGCCCAGGCTGCGGGTCGTCCAGTTCACGTCGGTTGGAACCGCCTTGAGGATATGCGTTACGGGTACTTGCGCCCGCCAACCCACCACATCATGCGGGCGACCCTCAACGCTGACGGGAAGATCCAGGCGATCGAACACCAGCAGGCCAGCGGCCACGTAGCCAATAACTTCATCCCGGGGTTTCTGTCTGCCGTGCTTGGCTCCGATTTTGGCGCCTGGCGCGGTGCACTGATCCCCTATGTTGCCCCCCACGTACGCACCGTGGCCTGGCACAATGATTTGCCGCTGCGAACCGGTTGGTGGCGCGGCCTGGGTCTGCTTGCCAATATCTTCGCAATCGAAAGCTTTATCGATGAGCTGGCGCACAGCGTAGGCGCCGACCCGCTCCAATTTCGGCTCGACCATCTCCCCAACGACGAACGCGGCGCCCGCTTTCGGAAGGTGCTCGAAACCGTGGCCCAAAATGCTGGGTGGAGCGAGCCGTTGCCGGAAGGGCGCGCCCGCGGATTGGCCTGCTGTATCGATGCGACAACAGTCGTCGCCCAGGTTGCCGAGGTGTCGGTCGTCGACGAGGCGATCAGGGTGCATCGCGTTACGGCTGTTGTCGATCCGGGCTTGGTGGTCAACCCCGATGGGGCGACCGCACAGACCGAGGGCTCGATTGTGATGGGGCTCAGTTCGACGCTGCTGGAAGAGATCACGGTCGAGGATGGCCGGATCGTTGAGGCCAACTTCGACCGCTACCCGCTCTTGACCATCAAGGACACGCCTGACATCGCGGTAACGCTGCTGGAAAGCGGAAACCAACCCTTCGGTATGGGCGAACCGCCAATCGGCCCAATCGCTGCGGCGGTGGCAAACGCGGTCTTCGCGTTGACCGGGGCGCGGCTGCGACGACTGCCGCTCGATCTGGCCGAATCGCGTTGATCAGGTCGGGGCATCCAGGGCGCACCGATGTGTGCGCCCCTACTCCTGCAATGGCACGCTGATGGCGCAAACGGACGCAGACTCGCCGCAGATAGCTGCTGATCTGTCGCCCGTTCGCGCCCTACCGTCTCAGCGCTCATCATCAATTCTTTGCCCGATGCACAACCTCGCCAGATGTGATAGTACCACACTTAATCAATATATAGTTGTGTTTCCACAAGTTATCCCCAAAATGTGGATAAGCTCCCTGGTAGTATGATTATCGCTGGTATTTACCCGTCATCGATCTCTCTGCAATCACTCAAAGGCGCTTTTAGAAAACCTAACCAATACTGTCATAAACCGTGTCATCCTGAACGAAGTGCAACGCCTCATCCCCGCGTACGCGGGGACCATCACTTCAACCAAGCACACAGCCGCGATTTCGGAACATGTCTTAATACCCGCGTTACAGCGCCACCCTGTGGTATAATGCAATCTAATGTGCGCACACCCGTGCTGAGGCTTCAATGAGTGACGAACGTCTGCTGACCCCCGAACCCAACGATGACGACCAGCAAGCCGAAAAAAGCTTGCGCCCGCGTGCCCTGGGCGAGTTTATCGGCCAAGAAAAGGTCATCGAGCAATTGCGCATCGCCATCGTGGCAGCCAAAGCGCGCAAAGAGCCGCTCGACCACACGCTCTTCTATGGCCCGCCAGGTCTGGGCAAAACCTCGCTGGCCGGCGTTGTCGCGAACGAGATGGGTGTGCAGATGAAGATCACCAGCGGCCCGGCGATCGAACGGGCCGGCGACCTGGCGGCCATCCTCACTAATCTGCAAAAAGACGATGTCCTGTTTATCGACGAGGTTCACCGCCTCAATCGCGCCGTCGAGGAGGTGCTGTATCCCGCGATGGAGGACTTCGCGCTCGACTTGATCGTCGGTAAGGGACCGAGCGCGCGCAACCTGCGCCTGAAGCTCCCGCGCTTCACAACCGTCGGCGCGACGACTCGGCTGGCGCTGCTTACCTCGCCGCTCCGCGACCGTTTTGTGTCGGTGCAACGCCTCGATTTCTATACCGACCAGGCGATGCACGAGATCGTGGCGCGCTCGGCGCGGATTCTCGGCATGCCCATCACTGCCGAAGGCGCGTTCGAAATCGGGCGGCGCGCACGGGGAACGCCCCGGATTGCCAACCGGCTGCTACGCCGCGTACGCGACTACGCCCAGGTTGTCGCTGATGGGATTATCACTCTGGAAGTGGCGCGGGCTGCTCTTTCCTCCCTCGAAGTCGACGAACTCGGCCTGGACGAAAACGACCGGCGTTTGTTGCGCGCCATTATCGAGATGTTCGACGGCGGACCGGTCGGTCTCTCGACTCTGGCTGCAGCCCTGGCCGAAGAGGTCGACGCCATCGAAGACGTGTACGAGCCGTTCTTACTCCAACTCGGCTTTTTGCAGCGCACCCCGCGAGGACGGATCGCAAACCGCCGCGCGTATGGACACCTGGGCTTCCCCTACGCCGAAAAGACTTCACCAAGTGATGACCCGAATGCACCGCAGCAGGGCCGGCTGTGGTGAGCCGCACCGCCATTGACGAAACAACTGTCCAAACCGATTATCCTGCTTCTGGATCTGCTGGCGCTGTTGATCCTGCTGGCATATGGCGGGCTAGCCTTAATGTCCCAGGCGCGTTGGGGTTTTGCCTCGGTTCAGCTCGACCCGGTTTGGGCGCGAGTTCAGGAACAGAAACAGATTCGCGTTGCGACCGATGTTGGGTTTCGCCCGTTTGCCGACGAGCGCGATAGTGCGCTGATCGGCTACGATATCGATCTAGCGCGGGCGGTCGCCGACCAGATGGGCGTGCAGGTCGAATTCGTGCCAACGGGCTTCGATGCGCTCTATGATGCGTTGACCAGCGGACGCGCCGATATGATTGCTTCAGCGCTGCCCTATGCTCCGGAATTCGGCTATCGCGCCCGCTTCTCGACTTTCTACTTCGATGCCGGCCAGGTGCTCGTTGTCCAGGATGATTCGACGATCACCGGCCAGGATGATTTGGCGGGACGACGAGTCGGCGCTGCGCTGGGGAGCGATGCGGACACGTACGCCCGCCGTCTGGCTGCCGCGAATGAGCAAATGACGCTCGACTCGCAGTACGACGAGCCGGCCCAGGCTCTTGCCGATTTGCGGCGCGGTCGCCTCGACGCAGTTATCACTGACAACGTCACAGCACTGAGCGCAATACAAAGCCGTCCAGGGCTGCGCATTGCCAGCGCGCTTACGTCGGAGCCATACGTGCTGGCTGTTCCGTCAGAAGCTTTGCAGCTTCAGGCCGAAGTGAATGAAGCCCTCGAGCAGTTGCGCTCGGAGGGCTTTTTCGAGGAATTGAACGCGCGTTGGTTTCGGTAGGTGAGCGTTGACAGGTTGGCGCGTTGGAATGTTGGAACGTTCTATCGGCATTGATCAGCGTCTATCTGCGGCATCAGCGTTCCACTGCTTGTTAGCAGATTGACACTTTGGCACGTTGGCAGGTTACAGCCTCTCACTCTCCATTCTCAACTCTCCATTCTTAGCTATCGGCTATTTCTTACGAGAGGCCGCTCGGAATTGGCGTGAGGTTTGCCGATAAGTTTGCCAGGCGCGGCGTCCAGCCCACCCCAACATAGGATAACGGATACGAGCCGATCGGCGGAGGTTCAGCTTGAGCAATACGACGCAGCGACGCAGGGTCTGATCACGGCGTCCAACTAGGGCAACGCCGAGTAGGAAAAAGGGAATGCCGGGTATCACCGGCAAAATCGAACCGAGCAAGCCCAGGCCAATACAGCACCAGCCCAGGATATAGCGGATTCTCGCCCATAGCTTAGGAAATCTTGTGTCAAGGTTTCTTCGGTTATGAGATGATGCAGGCATTATTCATCCTCTATTGTACTGTGTAGAAGCAGCGAAATGTCTGTAGATCTCAGGCTCTGCGGTAGAGACGACCATAGCTCATATAAAGTTGCAAACTTCTAGACTTACTCATATACCAATTCGACTCTGTTGACAAGGAGATTCTTCACTGCGCCAGTCCTAAACCCTTCGCGAAGCCGGCCCTGAGCCCTTCGGCGAGCCGGTCCTGAGCGCAGCCGAAGGGCTAGGACCAGCTCGCCGAAGGATTCAGAATGCCATGCCTCGTTGTATAGCAATCCTATCTCATTCGTAACCTTACATGGAGTATCGCCTGAAGGTAGTTAGGCAGCGGTCGTCTAGAGGCGACTCTCCATCGGATTCACAATTCAAATAGGATTACTATAATACTATTCCGCTGAGTTAGTATGAGGCGCGCTGCTGCAACAGTTATACCGCGCGAACGATAAGCCACGATGATCTTTTCATACTATTTAGTATCATATTTACCTCTACAGTATAACAATTCCACTCAAAATATCGACTTTAAATCCACTTTATGATTTTTACAAAAGCATGAGAGCCATAATCATAGTGATACACAGCCGCCATCTAGGGCAAACAAATGAGCAAAAACTCACCCCGCGCTGTTCGTCTGACACCCCACATTCATAAATCAGCAATAATATCTTGCCGTATAGCTTTAATTTCAGGAAAAAGTAGTTAAAAAGAAAGGTTCCAGCATCTTTTCCAGGGCACAAATGACTCTTTATATATCTATCCCCAAAATAGTCTATTCAAATAAACAAAATACAAGTATAATACGTGTATTAAGATTAGCGTTCAATGGAAACGGCATTTACATGCTGGAAAGCTTCCAAGTCAGCCAGATTGTGAACCCCAAAGCGCCTACATTAATTGTATGTCAGGCGCCTCCAGTAGCACAGCTCAGTGTCCGTCTTTGTGCGGACCCATTGGTAACCCAATGGGTCAATATGCTTTTGAGCGCTATGACGGACCATGATGCTCTGGGCAGTCGCATTGGCAACGCTTGTTTCACCAAAGAGCGCCCGTTTTTGGCCTGGGAATATCCCCCAATTTCGCTTCGCATCTTAACATCCAATCCAACCAGGCAATGGATACGATCGTGTCTAGCATGTTTATTGCATGGGTTCTCTGTTGTTAGAGGCCATAACCACTTTATTTTTTCCAACAAAGGAGGAATCTCAAATGCAACCGTTAACACAAGGCGTTCAAGATTTCCAAACAAAAAATTTTCAGACGATGCGCGACCTGTTCGCACAACTAGCCCAAGGGCAACATCCAGAAACACTATTCATTACGTGTTCGGACTCTCGTGTTGACCCCAATTTGTTGACCCAAACGAAGCCCGGTGAACTCTTCGTCCTGCGAAATGCCGGCAATATCGTACCGCCCCATGGATCGATTAATGGCGGAGAAGCGGCGACGATCGAATATGCCGTCAATGCCCTGGGAGTCAAAAACATTATCATCTGCGGCCACTCCCACTGCGGTGCAATGAAGGGTCTGCTTCATCCGGAACAATTAACCGATTTTCCGGCTGTTGTGGCGTGGCTATCATACGCCCAGAAAACCAAGCAGCGCGTTGACGAGAAATATAGCGACCTGCCAGATGGGGAACCCACACTCAATGCCGCTATTGATGGGGAACCTACACTCAATGCCGCTATTGAGGAAAACGTTCTGGTTCAAATCGAAAACCTACGCACTCTGCCGTCGGTGGCCGCTCGGGTTGCACGCGGCGATCTCAACATTTATGGCTGGGTGTATCGTTTTGAGACGGGCGAAGTGTTTGCCTACGAGCCAGACGCTCAGCGATTCGTGCCGCTAGTATAGCAGCGCCGCAGCACCGCTCGCCGCTATCAGGCTGTGCTAGGCGAGAACAGCTCTATCTGAAACGAACCACAAAATGTAGAGCGGGTTGGGGATCAAGCGAAACTTGCTCTCCAACCCGCTCTTCGTGGGAATAGCGCTTACCATCCCAGCAACTATACGTAGCAGCACTTACGACGCTGCTGCTTTGCAAGAAAGAGAAAACGAAAGGGCACAGACCGGTCAGCCTCCTTTTTGCGGAGAACCAAGCCTGCGCAGCGCCGCAGCACTCAGCGCGCACACTTGTTGCTAGTATCAGCGGGTAAATATCACGCGCAACGCCTCGTCTTCGAAGAAGGCGTCCTGGGCGCGCAGGCGAGCCAGACTCTGAGGTAGCACAATACGATGGCGGTGCCAGCCGACCGAGATCAACAGCTCATCGGCGCTCTGAGCAAGATGAACCTGGTCTTCGGAAACAAAGGGCAAGGGGACAATCAAATCGTAGCCCTGCTGTGTTTTGAGCACCCGCTGCGTTGGACCGCGATAGAGAAACGCCGCCGGGTCGCACTCACCATAGAGCAAATCGGCCATTGGCTGTAACAGCGCGGGGCCAATGACTTCGCGAGAAAAATGCGGCGCCTTGAGGATCGGCAGCGGGGCGAAGGTCTGATCAACGATTGGCTCGTACTCTTGCTGCATCTCGCGCCAGGACGCAAAATGTCCGTCGACGTTAGGAGGCAGAATCCGGTTGACAATGACCGCGTCGACCGCATACCCAAACAGGCTAAGATAGGTCAGACTACGCTGCGCTTCGCGGATGACCATCTTCTCCAGATTCATCACAATCCGCGCCGTGCAAATTTCTTGGTCGGTGAGGATACGACGCACATCTACCAGTGCATCGATCGCCAATTGGGCTGATGCCAACACATCGTCCTCGGCGATGGGCATATCGGTAACGCGGCGTGCGACCGGGCGCACTACTTTGAGCAACGCGCGGGCGATAGGGAAGAGTCGCCCGATCCACCAGCGCATAATGTCGGGCAGCGAAAGCAGACGCAGGGTTTCACCGGTGGGAGCGGCATCGACCACAATCACATCATACAGGCCCTCTTCGTAGTGGCGTTTGATCTGGAGCAGGCTGAAGAGTTCTTCGGTGCCAGGAATGACCGAGAGCTCACCCTGTGCAATCGTTTCGACGCCCTGCCAGGCCAACAGATCAGCCAGATAGTTGCGGACAGTACCCCAGGTCGATTCCAGCTCATGCAAAGCGTTGATTTCTTGCGCCCACAGATTGGGCAGAACCTGAATCGGCTCGGCCCGCAGTTCAACGCCAAGCGAATCGCCGAGTGAGTGGGCGGCGTCGGTGCTCAAAACGATGGTACGATGCCCTTTTTGGGCACAACTCAGGGCAGTGGCTGCCGCAATACTGGTCTTGCCGACACCACCTTTGCCAGTGTAAAAGAGAATGCGCATAGTACCTGCATTGCGTCTGGCGGTTTACATGATGTTGCCTATGGTAAACGTAAAGAGCAGTTTGTGCAACATGGATCAAGCGTCAACTTGGGCGGCCAAGGTCGGTTCGCGTTCAGTTTCTTCAACAATATGCCACCACGAGTAAATGATTTCCTCATCTTGGCCATACCAAGGTCGATCCGGGCGGGGATCATGACGCGGCCCGTCGAGAATGACATGGCGCGCACCGTCAAGCAATCCACAGTCAAGCGGTACGATTCCATCGCCCTGCTGCCCGCCTTCGCCAGTGAGCATGCGATAACTCTCCCAGGCTGCGCGTTCGGGCGGCGTTCCCCCTTTGACGCCGAAGATGCTCTTGGAAATGATCGTCACATAGCGCATGAAGCGCCAATAGGCGCCGGGGTAGACGCGCTGCACGAAGGCGACCTGATTGAGCCCGCCCTGGCGACCTGTGCGGGTTGCACTGTGGGGCGTACCCAGCGTCACCAGCGTCGCCACCCGTTGAAACCCATTGAAAACCAGTTTATGGCGACCATAGGGCTGGTCGCCCAGGTAGATACGCGCCAACACCCCGCCAGCGCTATGCGCCAGTAACACAAGCTTATCCCGCCCGGTTTCGTGAAGCGTCGTTGTGACCGCGCGGTCAAGGAGGTTCAGTAATCGGCCATAGTCATCGCTGGCAGCCACGCTGACCCAATCGAAGAGGGCGATGGGGGCGATAAAAACGGGCCGACCGCTGACCGTCAATAGTAGCTTCTGCAGAGGAGTGTATTGCTGCCAACTACTACCGAATCCTCCAACGACTAAAATAGGCAATGAGTTGGGCATCGTTCTTGACGTGTGACAGGCCGACCATCCAATGAGATCGCCCTGCCAGCGTATAGACAACAACGGTATAAGATATTATACCATTTTGAACTGGGCTTGCTTGCCTCATACTGCACCGATGCGCTGGCGCAGCGCCCCCTTTACGGTAACTAACACAAGGAACGAAATACTCAACAGAATAACCGCCAGGGTCAAGGCGAGGTCGAGATCGCGCTCGAAGCCAAGATAGATCGCCAGCGGCATCGTCTGGGTTCGACCAGGGAAATTCCCGGCGAAGATAATGGTTGCCCCGAATTCGCCCAAAGCGCGCGCCCAGGTCATCACCATGCCGCCAAAAAGCGCCGGCCAAGATAAGGGTAACGTCACAAAGCGAAAGACATTCCATTGACTTGCGCCATCTAGCGCGGCGGCGTGTTCGAGTTCACGCTCCACCTTCACAAAACCGGCGGTGGCTGCTTTGACAAAATAGGGAGCAGCCACAAAAACTTGGGCCAGAACCACTGCAATCTGGGTAAAAGCGATTTCGACCCCCGCATCGCTCAAGTAGCTGCCGAATAGGCCTCGCCGCCCAAACGCCATCAGCAACGCGATGCCCGCCACCGAGGGCGGCAGGACCATCGGCAGATCGATCAGCGTGTCGACGATCGCCCGTCCGCGGAACTTGGTGCGAGCGAGCAGGTAGGCCAGGGGCGTACCGAACAAAACCGCAATCGTCGTGGCGATGAGGGTCGTCAACATGCTCAAGCTGATCGCCTGGATCACCAGCAAATCGGCCAGGTTCGCCGCCAGATACGCGACATCCAGACGCAAAACAAGTGCAACAAGCGGCAACACCAAGAACAGTAACAGCGGCGTCATTAGGAGCGACAGTGGTAGCATACGGAGCGTCCGCCGCCAGCCGAGGCGAACGGCAGGGGCACGACGGGAAAGGGATGTCTCAATCACCTTAGTTTACCTCGATAAAGCCGTAGCGACCCAGGATTTCCTGGCCGGTTGGCGCAAGCGTAAAATCAATGAAC
>JAKSDJ010000857.1 GCA_022360155.1 Chloroflexales bacterium
GAGTCCTCGGGTATCTCCGAGCCGCTGCCGGTGGCGATGACCTTCCCCTTCCCCTTCGCCGAGGGCGCCAGCCTGAGCGACGTGGCCCAGCTCGACACCCTGGTGACCGTCGTGGATGGCGCCAGCTTCCTGCGCGACTACATCTCGGCTCGCAACTTACGCGAGGAAGGTATGGCGATAGGGCCACAGGACACGCGCACCCTGGCCGACCTGCTGATCGAGCAGGTCGAGTGCGCCAACGTGATCGTGCTCAACAAGACCGATATGGCGCATCCTCACGACCTGTCCCGCACTGAGTCGCTACTACCATACCCTCAACCCCGAGGCCCACGTAGTGCGCGCGGAGCACGGCCAGGTTCCGCTCGACCTGATCTTCCATACCGGCCGCTTCGACATGGTCAAGCTACAACTGTCGCCTGGCTGGCTGAAAGAGCTGCATGGCGAGCACGTGCCCGAAACCGAGGAATACGGGATCGGCAGCTTTGTCTACCGGGCGCGACGGCCCTTCCACCCGAAACGCTTCCATGGACTGATCTCCGGCAGTGTGCTCCAGCAGGTGCTGCGCTCAAAAGGCGCCTTCTGGCTGGCCTCGCGGGTCTGGCGGGCCGGGCGGTGGTCGAAGGTCGGGCGCTATGTGCAGATCGGCGGCGGTGCGCCCTGGCTGGCGAGTGTGCCACGGGCCGAATGGCCCCAGACCCCTGAGGTCGCCGCCTATGTCGACCGCTACTGGGATAACCAGGTCGGCGATTGCCGCCAGGAGTTGGTCTTTATTGGGGTGAAGATGGACGAGGCGGCGATCGGTGCGGCCCTCGACGCCTGCCTGCTGAGCGACGGCGAGCTGGAGCTGGGGCCGGAGCGTTGGGAGTTCTTCGAGGATCCATTCCCGGCCTGGCCACACTAGAGGCTGGCCGGCAGGAGAGGTGGTGTGGATGCAAGACGTCATTATCATCGGCGGGAGCTTTGCCGGATTAGCCGCAGCCCTACAGCTTGGCCGGGCCCGAAGACAGGTTCTTATCGTCGACGCCGGTCAGCCGCGCAACCGCTTCGCGCAGCACGCCCACGGCTTTCTTGGCCACGACGGCCGGCCGCCGCAGGCGATTCTTCAAGACGCACGGGATCAGCTTGCGCACTACCCAAGTGTGCGCCTGCTGCAGGGAACCGTCGCCGGGGCGGCAAGAACCGCAGACGGGGTTCAGGTTGAACTGACCAGCGGCGACGCCTTCAGCGCCCGGCGGCTGATCCTCGCCACCGGTGTTGTGGATCGGCTCCCGGAGCTGCCGGGTCTGCAGGAGCGCTGGGGCGAGGGCGTGGTGCATTGCCCGTACTGCCACGGTTACGAAGTGGCCGATCGGCGCCTGGGCATCCTGGCGCTAAGCAAACTGGCATTGCACCAGGCCCACATGCTGCCCGACTGGAGCGCGCAGATCACCCTCTTTACCAACACCGCTGTTGACCTGAGCAGCGCCGCGCGCGCCGATCTCGACGCGCGCGGCGTGCGGATCATCGAAACACCGGTAGCCGAGGTCGCCGGCGCGGGCCGCTCGGTCGAGGCGATCCGCCTCCAGGACGGTACGAGCGTGCCGATTGATGCGTTGTTTGTAACCCCAGCCACCACGCTGGCTCTGCCGTTTGTGGAGCAACTCGGCTGCGCGATCGAGGACGGCCCCCTTGGCCCGATCATCACTACCGATATGTTCAAAGCTACCACGGTGGCGGGTGTATTTGCTGCCGGCGACGCCGCCCACGCGATGCACAGTATCAGCCTGGCCGTGGCCGACGGCGCGCTGGCCGGTATCGCGGCCCATCGCTCGCTCCTTGGGCTGTAGAAGGAACCTAACCCATGCTCGACTGGCTGATTATCGGCGGGGGCCTCCACGGCACCCATCTAGCCCTTGTACTGGTGAAGCGCTGTGGTGTCGCTCCCGAGTGGCTGCGCATCCTCGACCCGCACGAGACGCTGCTGGCCTACTGGGAGCGCTGCACGACGGCAACGGGGATGACCCACCTACGCTCGACGATTGTGCATCACCTGGCGCTTGACCCGCACGACCTCTGGAACTTCGCGCAGCGGCGGAGGGCGCAGTTGGGCCAGTTCCTCGGCCCGTACCGGCGCCCGGCTCTCGGGCTGTTTCGCGACCACTGCCAGGCGCTGATCGCGGAGCACAGCCTCGACCGGCTGCACCTGCGCGGGCGGGCAACCGGGCTGACCCGCACCGCGCAGGGCTGGTCTGTCGAGACTGACCAGGGCAGCCTGGCGGTGCGGCGGGTGCTGCTGGCTCTGAGCGTGGGCGAGCAGCCGCGCTGGCCGGACTGGGCAGCACAGCTGCACGCGGCGGGTGGGCCGATGCACCACCTCTACGGCTGCGAGGAGCTGACGGTGGCGCCGGCGGCGGGCCAGACGGTTGTGGTCGGCGGCGGGATCAGCGCGGCGCAGGTGGCAGTGGCCCTGGCCCGCGCGGCCCCCGGCTGCGTGACCCTGCTGATGCGCCACGAGATCCGGGTCGAATCCTTTGACAGCCCGCCGGGCTGGGTGGGGCCGAAGGAGTTGCGCGGCTTCCACGCCGAGCCGAGCGTGGTTCGGCGGCGCGCAATGATCGCCGGGGCGCGCCGGCCGGGCAGCATGCCCGAAGACGTTGCCCGCACCCTGCGCCGCGCCGAGGCAGTTGGCATGCTGCGTATCCAGCGCGGCGAAGTGCGCCGGGCCACCTTCGCCGCCGACGGTGCTGCAGAACTTGAGCTGCCGGGGCTACGGCTCCGCGCGGCAAAGGTGCTGCTTGCCACTGGCTTCGAGCAACAGCGCCCCGGCGGGGCCTGGCTCGACCAGGCCATCGCAGAATACGAACTGCCCCTGGCGCCCTGCGGCTACCCGCTGGTAGCACCGTCGCTGGCGTGGGCGCCTGGGCTCTATGTCACTGGCGGCCTGGCCGAGCTGGAGCTGGGGCCGGTGGCCCGCAACATTGTTGGGGCGCGCCACGCGGGGGAGCGGCTCCGCGCCGTGGCCGACGCATAGGCGGTCGTCGCGTGGCGCAGCCGGAAGGCTTGATCACGCGGCGCGGCGAACAGAAACGTAACGCCGATGTGGCTTGATTTCCTCTGGAAAGGTGACCGATGAACAACCTTCAGCCCATCCACGACCATGACGTGCCCCGGTTCAACTTGCCGCAGCGCCCACGCCGTAACCGTGCAACCGCGGCGATCCGCGATCTGCATCGCGGGACCTGGCTGGCGCCGCAGCACCTGGTCTATCCGCTCTTCATCCATGCCGGCGCGGACGATCAGCCCATCCCCGCGATGCCGGGCTGCTCCCGGCTTGGGCCGGAGGGTCTGCTGCGCGAAGTCGAGGGCGCCCTTGCCGATGGCATCCGCACGGTGATCCTCTTCCCGGCCATCCCCGAGACGCTCAAAACCCCCGATGCGGCGCACGCGTGGCATCCCGACGACATTGTGCCGCAGACGATCCAGCAGCTGCGCGAACGCTGGCCCGAGCTGACCATCTGTAGCGATGTCGCTCTCGACCCCTACTCGAGCGACGGCCACGACGGGCTGCTCGCCCCTGATGGCCGGATCCTAAACGATGAGACGGTGGCCCTGCTCTGCCGCCAGGCCCTGGTTCACGCGGAGGCCGGCGTGAGCATCGTCGCGCCAAGCGACATGATGGACGGTCGGGTTGGCGCCATCCGACAGGCCCTCGACGCGCATAGCTACCAGGAGGTGGCGATCCTTGCCTATACGGCGAAATACGCCTCCGGATTCTACGGCCCCTTCCGCGCTGCGCTCGACTCGGCGCCGCGCCACGGCGATAAGAAGACATACCAGATGGATCCGGCCAACCGGCGCGAGGCCGTGCGCGAGCTGCGGCTTGACGAGGCCGAGGGCGCCGATATGGTGATGGTCAAGCCAGCCGGGCCGTACCTCGATGTGATCCGCGATCTGCGCGAGCAGACGCCGCTCCCCGTCGCGGCCTATCAGGTGAGTGGTGAATACGCGATGCTCAAGGCTGCCGCCGAGCGCGGCTGGCTCGACGAGCGTACGGTGGTGCTCGAAAGCCTGCTGGGCATCCGTCGGGCCGGCGCCGATGTTATCCTGACCTATTTTGCCCGCCAGGCTGCGCGCTGGCTGCGCACATAGGGCTCGGATCACGCCGAGCTTCGTGTCCCCGATTGGGGCGAGGCGGCCCGCAACATTGCTGGGGCGCGTCACGCGGGGGAGCGGCTGGCGGACGTCTGGCGAACGTAACGTTGCCGGAACCGGAGCGGCGCCCATGGCCTGTGGTGCTCGTCGCGTATGAATGTGTAGGTTGCGTAAGTGATACAAACTCTCAACAAAATGGCGGTTATCCTGCTTGGTCGTGGTGGCTACAGCACGACGCCCCGGCGCCAGCTCGATCGGATGGTCGCAGCGATTCAGGCCAGCGAGCGTTATGGTCTTGTGCTGATCGCCATGGTCGATCAGGGTGAGCCTTCGCTGCCGCAGGCGCTCGACGCCTGCGCGGCGGCAGGGGCGGCGCGCGTGCTGGTGCTGCCGGTGTTTCTCCCCGGTGACGC
>JAKSDJ010000947.1 GCA_022360155.1 Chloroflexales bacterium
GGCCTGCGAAGGCGTCTGGATGGATGAACTGCTTGCACCGCTCGCCGATGCGCGTGAGCATACGCTGGTCTGCGCCCTCGGCTGCGCCCACGCCGTCCCAATCCTGCTGGTCGCCAGTACGCTGCTGGACGGGCTGATTGCCGCCACGCACCCGGAGGCCACAGGTGTCGTGGTGGTGAGCGCCGACCCGGCGCCGACGCTCGCCGCGGCGCTGCGCGCGGTGCTGCGCGGACGGACGTATCGCTCGCCCGCCTTCTACGCTCCCTTCGCAGACGTTGGACTGACCCCGCGCGAGCAGACGCTGCTGGTGCTGGAAGTGCATTCACACCGCAAGAACATGCCGAACGCATGGGCGTCGAAGTCAAAACGGTGCTGCGCTACCGGCAACGCCGGCGCGACAAGCTGGGCCTCGCGCGGGCCGATGAGCTGGCGCAGTGGGCACGCACCTATCTCCAGAGCAGGGCGCGGGCGTCGACTAACGCCGCCCGCGCCGTATCATCTGTTTATCAGGAAATTGTCGCCGAAAGGACATAGACACATGCCCACATTGGCCTGTATCGTAGGGTTGTTTCCACTGCTACAGCATGAACGAAAGGAGGGTATGACGGTACGAGCGGATGGTTTGGAGGTGGAGTCTTGCTCGATGGCGTTGTAGGAGGGCTGTAGAAGCTGACAAGGATCGGTCAAGAGGACTAGGGATCACTTAGTATAGCGTTCTTATTCTTCCCTAAGTTAAGCATTCGTTGGTTGGGATCTGGTGATGACAATATTGGTTTATGCGATGAGGTGCGACATACGAAAATAATCGTCAAAGGTCGTGCAATCATTCACACCTAAATCTTTAGCAGACAGGTGATTGATGCTGTGTTAGGGTATCTAGCTGTAAGACCTTTGCATATGTTATGTCGTATGCTAACAGGAGGACAGTTATGATGAGCAAAGGCATGATCAGAGTATTACTGGCTGCGCTGTTCTTTATATTGCTCGCCAACACGACATTTGCAGCGCCTCCGACGACGAACACGCTAAACAAGCACATAGTCTCGCAACCGATTGAATCGGAAGCAGATGTTGGCCTGACCGTAGTCTATGCTATAGAAGACACTATTCAACCTGGGCACACGCATACTTTCGGCCCATTCTACCTAAACGCTAATGACCCAATTACCATCAGTATTACATTTACACCGACAAATGGTACAGTTTATCTTGGGTATTGCATTGAAGATAAAAGTTGGTGCGTATGGGGTAATGCACACACTGGCGGTGTTGCCAGCGATACGTTCCATGTACCACATTCTGGCCAGTTTAATCCGGCAATCTACAACGATGGCAGCGAGGCTGTTCTTTATAAAGGACATATAGAAATTTAACGGCTAACACACATTGCGCACAGTTCCATCCACATGGTACCAGACTGCTCGTTGCAGGCAGTCTGGTATTATTGCATTTCTTCTATGTCTTGTACCACTTCGAAATAACGTTTAACATGAAAGGACAATCAATGCAACGCACACTATTACTTTTCCTTATATTCATGAGCGCCTGCCAACTCGATGGTCAGGCGCCGGAACCAGATAGGCGGACTACCGCAACGCCGAGCGTGTCCGGTAATCTAGCCGATGGAACAGTTCTCATCCGTTTCGCCGCCTATGAGCATCAGCGGCCACTCTACGAGCCGTTGATCGAACGCTTCAATACCGAACAGCCTGAGATTCGGGTGCAGTTTATCCCCTTGGATCAATTCATCTACGCTGCTGGCGGGCAACCCGCGACGTTTGACCAGATGGCGCGGCAGGTTGTGAGCCATGCTGATACCGCACTGATCAATTTTGCCTCCCCGGATCAGATTGCCAACGGCTATTTTTATAACCTTACACCATTTATCGACGCCGATCCAAGCTTTCAGCGCGACGATTTCTTCCCTGGCGCGCTTGCAGCACTGGCGCAGGATGATCAGGTGTATCTGATTCCGCATACCATCCGGCTTGAACTCCTCGCCTACAACAAGGATCTCTGGGTTGCGCAGGGCCTGCCCGCGCCGCAACCGGAGTGGACCTGGGCCGATATTATCGCAGCGAGCCAACGCCTAGTCCAGCGACGCGGCGATACGATCGCGCGGTACGGTCTGCTGGACTTGGGCGGTGCGATGACGTTACAGGCGGAGCTTGAGCGGTTACAGATCCCATTGGATACGCCAGCGCTCCGCCTTGATCACCCTGCGCTCGAAGCAGCGCTGTCCAACGTGGTTGAGCTGATGCGCGAGGGGGCTCTTCTGATCCAGTCAGCGCCCCAGCCCGGCCACGCCGGATCACCGGACGCCCTCTACACGCTGATCCGCGATCAGCGTATCGGGCTCGGCCCCAGTTCTTCCTTCGCCGCCGCCGCCACGCCGGCGCCGCTCCCATTTGAGATCGGGTGGATCCCGCTGCCAGATTCCTTCCTGCCGATCTTTGGTGCGGCGCCGGAGGGGTATATTATGAGCAGCGGCACGCAGCATCCGCAGGCGGTCTGGCGCTGGCTCGCGTTTGTCAGCCACCAACTGACGACGCCCGTTGCTGCTCATGTGGCATCGGCGCGCATGTCGCTGGCCGACCAGAGCGGCTTTTGGGCGCAGTTCGACGATGCGACCGCCGCCCAACTGCGCGCGGTTATCGAACAATCGGTTGCCCACGGGGAGCGAGCGACGCTGAACAACCAGGCGCGCGCGGCGCTGCGGGATGCGCTGCTCGCCATCGGGAGCGGGCAAGCCTCCGTTCCCGAAGCGCTCCGCGCGGCGCAGACGACGTATGCCGAACAGCTGGTTGCGGCCCAGCAGACCCCCCGCCCGACGCCGGATCGCAATCCAATTGTGGTCGCACCGCCGGTTCCGGCGGCGGGAACCGCAGCGCAAACCACCATCGCCTTTTATACGCCTCAATCCGAGGTGGACCCGATGCGCGAGCTGGCGCAGACGTTTCACGCGCAGCATCCCGAGATCTTTATCCGCATCGAGGGGTACGACGCGGCTGCCGCTGTGGCAACGGTGGCCGCCCGCGCTGATTGTTTTGCCTGGGACGGGCGCTCCACGCCAACAGATGGCGACGCCATGGTCGATCTCCAGCCCCTGATCGACGCCGATGCAGCCTTCGCCGATGATGACTATGCGCCATGGGTGCTCGCCCGGTTTCAACGCGATGGGCGGCTCACCGGATTGCCCTATGCGATCATGTTCCGGGTGTTGATGTACCAGCCGGCGCTCTTCGACCGCGCCCAGATCGCCTACCCGAGCGCGCCCTGGAACTTTGATGCTTTTGCCGGAGTCGCCCAACAATTGACGAACCGCACAGGCGTACAGACCGCAACATACGGCTTTGCCCCGCTTGACATGCCGAAAGATCTGCGCTTTTTCCTCGATCAACTCGGTGCAACACTGTTCCGGAACAACACGGGCGTCATCGCAGCCAGCTTTACCGCCCCCCAAACCCAGGCGAGCATTCGCCGCTACGTTGACCTGCTCACAACGAGCGCACCGCCGGTTGAGAGCGATTCGATCTCCAACACGATTTCCCAAAACTTCCAGATCATCCTGGCAGGACGAGCGGCCATGTGGCTGAGCATTGGCATTCCGTCGCAAAGCGGATACGACTTTCCTATCGCCGCCGTGGCGCCGCCATTGAGTCCGGACCGCCCAATCAGCCGGGACATGCCGCTGCTGAGTCTCCATCTTTCTGCACAGTCGCAGCATCCCCAAGCCTGCTGGGAATGGGTGAAGCACCTCAGCGCCACGCCCCTCCCGCGCCCGCTATGGAGCCCGGCGCGGCGCTCGCTGGCGCAAGCAGACGGGGCCATAAGCCCTATCTATCGTGCGTACGAGGAGGCTGATAATCAGGCGCCGCACGCTGAGATAACGACGGCCCCCCCGCCCCAATCGCAGACGACATATTTCTGGCTCCAACGAGCGGTTAACCGCGCTGCAAACGGCGCCGATCTTGATCACGAGGTGAACGAAGCGCAAACCATGACGCAACAGTTTTTAGCCTGTCTCGATACGGGAACGGCAGCCGAGGCATGCGCTGCCCAGGTCGACCCGACCTACCAGGGTGACGCCCCTTGAGTGTGCTATGGGTTCTTACACAGTGTGCGATAGGCGACCGGCACGATTCCCCGCAGATAGAGTGAGGGAGGGCAGTGGAACGAGCGAGGCGTGAGGCGTGCTCACGCGGGCGGCAGCGGGTCAGCGTCCCGCTGCCGCCCGCATCTGTAACCTCTTTTTCATTGTGGTAACCCCGTGTCTCGGGTACACTGCGACCAGCGCGTGGGCCACATCGCC
>JAKSDJ010000901.1 GCA_022360155.1 Chloroflexales bacterium
GCTGATCCAGCGCGGCGCGGGCTACTCTACTGCGGCACCGAAACGGGGATCTACATTTCGTTCGATGATGGCGCGGTGTGGCAGCCATTCCAGAGCAATCTGCCGGTGGTTCCGATCCACGACCTGCTTATCAAGGACAATGACCTGATTGCCGCCACCCATGGGCGCTCGTTCTGGGTTCTGGATGATCTGACCCCGTTGCACCAGATCAGCGATCAGTTGGCCGAGTCGCCTGCTGCGCTGCTCAAGCCGCGTGATGTATATCGTCTCCGCCCAGCCCTAGGCGCGGGTTGGTTCCGCAGCGAGGGCATCAAGAATTACACGCTGGCCTTGGGTTTTGCCGCGACCTACATTGATCAGGCTGGACCCAACGGTAAGAAGATCCGCACCTACCTCGACGCCGGCAAAAACCCGCCCGATGGGCTTGTCGTTCACTACTATTTGCAGGAGGTTCCTGAGGGCGACGTGGCGCTGACCTTCCGCGATGCTAACGGTGCGGAGATCAAGCGAGTTACGCCCAAGCCTGATGATCCCGCCGCCGTCGATGAGGAGGAGAAGGGGCCGTGGATGCCGGTCGTAGCGGGAATGAACCGCTTCGTTTGGGATATGTGCTATCCGGACGCGACCAAAGTCACGGACGATCCGATGACCGAACGCAGCCAGACTGGACCACTGGCTTCACCCGGAAGCTACCAGGTCGAGCTCTTGGTTGGCGATCAGACCTTCACGCAATCTTTTGCGATCCTGAAAGATCCGCGCGTCGACGCGACCGCCGAGGATTTCGCTGCCCAGTTCGAGTTGATGATCAAGATCCGCGACAAGCTTTCGGAGACCCACGCCGCCATCAATCGATTGCGCAGCGTGCGCGCTCAAGTGCAAGAGTGGGTGAGCCGGACCGAGGGGCAGGCCGACTACGGCGCAGTGAAAGAAGCCGCACAACCCCTCATCGACAAACTTAGCGCTATCGAAGAGGAGCTGATTCAAACCAAGGCGACGACGCCATTCGACATGATCGCACTGACGACCAAGCTCAACGCCAAGCTGGCCGCGCTGACCAGCGTGGTCGCCAGTGCCGATGCAGCGCCGACGCAGCAAGCCTACGATGTTTTCGCCGACTTGTCGGGCCGGATTGACTGCCAGTTGGAGGCGTTGCGTGCAGTGATGACAAGCGATCTTACCGCCTTCAATGATCTGGTGCGTCGTATGGAGGTTCCGGCGGTCATCCCGCCCACGCTTGAGTAATTGAGGCGGGAATATCTTTTGGAGTGAGGCGCGCCTGTAGACGCTGGCGCGCCTCATTGTGAAGCGGCGCACCGCGCCCTCATCTGATCTTCACATCCTCGTCTTCACATCAAAGTAGATCTCATGCAAGCGTTTCTTTGCTCAGCATTGCTATGACATATCAACATGATTTGGCGACCACTCGGCGACGACCAGATCGACCAGGAAGATATGGTCGCGGGCGACGCGGTAGGTGATCGTGTAAACCAGGTGAACATCCGCCGCGCTGATAATCCGGAGGAGCCGATCCTGCCCGTCGCGGGCGTAGACTTGTCCCGCCTGCGGCGCCATTCGAATCGCTTCGACCAGTCGGTTGAACTGGCCGTGCTGGGCAAGACTCAAACGGCCCAGCGCTTGCGCAACCTGGGCCGTAACAAAGATATCGGTCGGTTTGGTCATGGGTTGTGTTTGGCCTCGCCGGGCGGGCATTCAACCATCACCCGCTGATCGCCAATTTGACCAGTGGCCGGATCGTAGGCAAACCAGCCGTTCTGATTGGCGTCATCGATGGCCGCAGTCAACTGCGCGACGTAGGCGTCAGTTGGCGGCGGAACCAGTTCGACGATCAGGAATGTCTCCAATCCCAGTTTATTCGCGATTTTGCGCCGGGTTGGTCCGGCGATCGTCGGATCACGGTCAAGCAAACGGCGGTACGTTTGTTCTGTAATATCCAGGTACGCCGCAAATTCGCGCCGGGTTTCCGCGCGGCGTTGGCGAATGTCCTCAAGTGAACGGGATACGGCAACAATCACTGGCGTGCTCCTGCTGCGTACAATATAAGGATGTTCTGAATATAGCACAGTATCATCATTTAATCAATACTTTGTCATCACTCTAGCATCATTTTGCCTTTTCGTTGTCATTGCAGTGATTATCGTCGACGCTACGGCGCCTGACATCGAAACCCGCCGATTGTGCGCATCGTAAGATCGTTGGAGTTCAATACGCTGTTTGGTGGCGGCGCTAGCGACTGAGGACACAGCGAAAGCGCTCGGTTCCAGGGTAGATTTCGCCGAGGCCTTCGACCGCAAAGCCGCAGCGACGGTAGAAATCAACCGCATCCCAGTCGGTTTCTGCGATCAACGTATGTAGCCCAAACCGTTCTCGTATGGCGCAGATCGTTGCCCAGCTCACGCCGTGGCGTCGCCAAGCAGGGTGTACCACTATGTGACGAATGATGCCGGTATGCTGCGTTTCCAAGCGTAGCCCAATCAAGCCGAGCAATTCGTCATCGTGTTCGGCGCCAAGGATCGGCTGTTGGGGATGATGGTGATATTCCGCAGTGATGCGATCCGCTTGTGCCGCAGCAGAAACCGCAGGATAGCCGAAGGCGAGAAGGAGGGCGCGAACGGCATCGGTTTCGAGACGAGCGGCGAGATCGGTCAGTATGATATCAACCATAATGCTCTACTCAAGAGAAAGTGGTGGTGATTGTAGGGCAGTCCGTCAAACGAGCATGACAGCGCAAGCCCTACACCGACGCCTCACACGAAGGAAAAAGAATAAGCTACATCTCCATGCCAACAAATATCAGTCGCCTGTACAACCAGTAGCACATTAAAACCATCAAAAATTGATTCGATTCGTCTTGTTGGCTGCGAGCGGTGTTGGGCGGTCTGGTGCGACGCTATTCACTGATCATTGATGGATCATCGGTTTCAGTGTCGAATTGCACCTTATTATACACGTCCTTAATAGATAAGTGACAATGAATAGAGGGGAGTACAATCTGCTCATCTTCAGCGCTGGCTGACGATAAGAGCCAAAAGTTATCTGGCTGACGCACATAATGATCGATTTGCATGCTTTCTTGGGCTACAAGAAGATATTCTTGCAGGCTATCGATGGTGCGATAGTTCTGGAATTTCTTGCCACGATCATATTTCTCTGTCGACTCCGATAGAACTTCAATCAGTGCAGTCGGATTCAGAAGCACTCGTCGTGTCGTATCTTCAAACTGCGCTGGCCCGCAGACAACCGACACATCGGGATAGGTATACAATTTCGTCCGCTCAACTTTGACCTTCATGTCGCTCGTGTACACCGTACATGGTCGCTCACGCACTTGCAGATTTAAAATAGCGTTGATATTGCTGGTGATAATCGCATAGGCTTCATTACCTCCGGCAAGCAAAAATACTCGTCCTTGATAGTACTCGTGCTTGGCAGGGTTAGTTTCTTCGAATGCCAGGTATTCATCAACAGTCATATATGTGTATGGCTGCGCTGACATAATTACCTCTCTTACATAGGGGCAATTGTTGATCTAACTCGCGCTGAAGAACATGCTAGCAAGAAGTTGTCCTACTGGCAAGTTCGTTATGCTGTCATGAGACGGGCGCGATAGCCGCTATGGAAAGGCCACACCGTCATCAAGAGCGATGGCGACATCATAGTTGATATGTGTCGCCGAGACAATTGCATCCCAATCAGAAGCATAGACGCTTATAAGATCGTCGATATCTTCATACGCATGAGATGTGTACGCCTGAACAAGATAGTTGATGTCTTCGGGAAGTAAGAAGCGCCATCCAGTCATATTGAGCACGCGCAATGGCGAAACCCACGTAGCTAGAAACTGCTCGCGTTGAGTGCGCTCAGCCTGCAGATATTGCTCTACAATCTCAATTGGGCTTAAGTCCTCATCTACCGCAATACTTCCTGCGACATGTTCGCCATCATTCATGTCCTGTAGCCCCAAACGTCGTCGCATATCCGATGGCGCCGTCGCTGCCAGGATGCTCAGGCAATCGTCAAAACTCTCTGCACCTCGAAAGTATGCCACCGCGGTGATACCCGGCATGGCATCAAAAAGATAAGAGACGACTAACTGCTCTTCGCCAGCATTCAAACGCTCCACAACCCAATCAAGCAGCGGTAACGGGTTGATTGCATAAGGCGGGGGTGGACCGATTTCCACATACGCTTCTGATGAAGGCGGCGGTTGTACATAGCGCACTGGCACAAACGGGGGTCGCCGCAGCAGTGCGGTGTCCATGACATGCGTCTGCATATCGACTGTCGAAAGAAAATAGATGCGCGTATAGTTTGCCATAGGTGAGAATGAAAGTTCGTTCGCTCATCAATCTTGCCGATCACATCATGAGGCGCTACTGTTATAGTAGGGCAACACGCCGTTCCACGCAACACGCACAAGGGCGAGAACAGCGCGTTCTCGCCCTTATAACTCCCTATCGCAAGCTAACTTAGCGTGCGGGTTTAGCGCAGACTGAAAAATTTGAGCAACGCCGCCAGCCAGTAGAGTTGCAGCGCCGCCGCTGCGCCCGGTCAGTCTGGCGCCTGGCATCTGTGCGGTGGGCGGTGGCATGCGCCCCGTACGAATGTCACGTTGCTTTGTTGCTTCCCGATACGGCTGTTGCCACACCCAACACAATATAGGCCCCGCCTGCAAAGTATTTTTGGCCGCGCTGAAACGCCCGATTGCCCTTGATCCACGAACTGGCGGTCGCCGATGCCAGGGCATAGACCGAGTTCGTAGCCATCCCCATCAGAACGAAGAGCGTGCCCAATGTCAAGATTTGGATAATCGCATTGCCCTGGGAATAGTCGACGAATTGGGGTAGAAACGCCAGGAAGAACAAAGCGGTCTTGGGGTTCAAGACACTCACGATCAGGCCTTGCGAAAAGATGCGGGAAAGGCTCGCCGCTACGATGTGTTCAACATTCGCGGCTTTGTCGCGTGTACGCAGCGTGCGAATGCCCAGATAGATCAAATACGCCGCCCCGGCATACTTGACGAGGTTGAAGGCCGTGGCCGAAGTCAAAAGAATAGCCGACAAGCCCGCCGTCGCCATCAAGACATGGCAGAAATCGCCGACGCCCACCGCCACAACCGAGATAAGGCCCGCGCGGCGGCCTTGATTGATGCTCCGGGCCAGCGTGTATAGAACAACTGGGCCTGGAATGAGCAATAGCACCAGCGCCGTTGTCGCAAAGAGGGTCAGGCTTGTAAGGTTAGGCATAATGGTTTTTCCTTTAGACAAGACTTCAGATCGGATCGTATGATGAGAATGGCACTGCCGATAGCGGGCAACCGTCTGGTCGCCCTTACACACCACAACTGTGGGCCGCCGTTATGAATCATGATTACTGCCTACCCAAGAAATCCAGTACGATACTGTTGAACAAGGTCGGCTTTTCCATGCTAGGTAAATGGGCTACGCCTGCAATCA
>JAKSDJ010000799.1 GCA_022360155.1 Chloroflexales bacterium
ATGAAACACCAAGCCCTTTAGATTGGGCCGCGGCCCATCGTGAGCAGGCGTAATTCGGATGTAGCTCTCTTCATCACCCTCAGCCTGCAGGTCGAAAATTGCCGACATGCTATGACCATATCCGTCGCTTGCGCCAACAATCAGACGGTAGCGGTCATCAGCATACGGACGGACATCAAGAGTATCGGGCAGAAGCTGGAAAACGGCAGGGATGTCGGTGAAGTATTCGTAGGCGATAGCGGGGGGGGTATCGAACTTGAACACATGCACAGCACGTCCCCCGAGGTCAATCACCCGGTCATGCTTAGCGCGAGTCGCGGGAGCGGGCGAATGGATTGAACTGGGTGCAGTCATGCGGCACTCCTTCCGGGGTTTTTATCGTCCTACCATTGCATATATGACACAGCGGATTTGCTCTGATTATAGCAGAGCATCTTGTTTTATGCAACAACTATGCGTTGACTTTTTGCGTCGACCATACTACAATGGAGAAATCTAAGCAACACTAGTGAAAATATATTCAATTCTATTGCGAGTCTCGTGTAACCAATGGCGATGTGTTGGTTGCTGTCTATTGCCTAGTAGTCAAGGAGTTTCACGATGAGTCAGCGTCCTCAAGGGAGTTTATCCGGTATCTTTAGTCTGGCTTTTCGCGAAGTCGGGCTGTTCTGCGAACAGGCGTTTAAGTGGGCGGAAGAACAGGCTGCTGAGGATCGGATTGAGAACGCCAAAGATACGGAGCGGCGGCGGATGGAAGCCGAGACTCGGCTGCTAGAGCAGGCGCGTCTCGCCAAAGAGGCCGGGTTGGATGTCGATAAGATTATGGCTCGGTTTCGGGGCGAACCAAAGCGCTTACCTTAAACGGCAAGTCGCGTGAAAACGGAGTGTTGGGGCGCATAGTGATGCGCCCCGTTTTTTATGTCTCGTTCCACTTCAACAGCACAGACGCTGATACACTTTCAGCCTTCTAGGTTTATATACTGTCACCAATCAGATTAAACCAAGAAGCGCGCCGCCAACAAAGGCAATTGCTTGACCGCACCGGTGCGTACTTGGGTATTAGGCAACGAGCGGAGGAATTGCTGACCGTACTTTTTGGTAAGCAGGCGCTTGTCGAGTACGACAACGATGCCTCGGTCTTCCTTGCTGCGAATGAGGCGCCCAAAGCCTTGCTTGAAACGCAGGATGCTTTGCGGTACAGCATACTCGCCAAATGGATCGCGAAACTGCTCACTACGCGTAGCGAAAATCGGATCATTTGGCACGCTGAAGGGCAATTTAGCGATCACCAGAACCGAGAGGGCGTCGCCAACGACATCGACGCCTTCCCAAAAACTGCTAGTGCCTAAGAGCACCGTGCGCGGCGACTCCTTGAAGCGTTCGAGTAACGCCCGCCGGGAGCCGTCTATTCCCTGGCCAAGCACGGCAATCTCCTGCTCTTCCAATGCATCCTGGATGCCTGCATAGGTCTGTTTGAGCGCGCTGTTAGCGGTAAAGAGCACTAGGGTCCGCCCTCCTGTCGCCGTGCAGAGTCCGATGAGCGCATCTTCGATCATCTGCTGGTAGCCGCGCTGATTCGGTTCAGGAACGTCATTGGGAATATAGACGAGAGCTTGCTTTTCGTAGTCGAACGGCGACTCCAATTGCAATTCTTCCGCTTCGGGCAGGCCCAATCGTTCTTTGACGAAATCAAAGGAATTATCGATGGCAAGGGTCGCCGAGGCAAGGATTGATGTTTCCTTCTGGGCAAAGAGTTGCGCCTGAAGAATTTCGGCGACGCTCAACGGCGCTGCATTTAGAGTCAGGGTATCGCGGACCCGGTCCAGGGTTAGCCAGGTAATGTGCTGGTCGGGATCGACGCCGAAGATGATGTGACCCATCTGTACCCGCACATCGGTCGCAAAGCGGCGCAGCCACTCTAGGCGCAACAGTAACTCGTCGTAGTTGGCGACCCCAGCGTCTTCGAGCGTGCGCAACAGCGTCTCCAAGCGACCCAAGCCGTCACCAACGGTGGTAAAGAGCAGGCGCAGATTTTCCCATGCTTGTTCGACATCAGCCCAGGCAGGCTTGCGTCGCACTCCTGGCGTCAGGCGCAGCCGCGAGTCGTACTGATTCGGTTCCACCTCCTGGTTGACAAAGGCAGTCAGGAAGTTGAAACATGTGTAGGTCACACTGCGGGCGCGGGTAATAGAGGGTCGCAATTCGGCGGTGATCTGGGCGGCTTTCTCCTGATCACTTGGCGACGTAGCGCTCCCGCTGAGCAGAGCTGGGATTTCGGAGAGCAGGCCGCTCACCACCCGCGCCCCGCCTTCCTGAAACAAGTCGTCATAGAATTGGATCAAGCCAGCCTGGTCAATACTAAAACTCAACTGGTCGGTCGCGACATCCTCCAGATTGTGGGCCTCGTCGATAATCAGGTGATCATAGGGAGGGATGACTTTCGACTGCGCGGCCAAATCGGCAAGCAGCAGGGCGTGGTTGACGACGACAATATGGGCGGATTCGGCGCGACGACGGGCCTTGAAGAAGAAGCACTCGCGATAGTCAGCACAGCGCGGCCCGGTGCAGGTGTCGGGGGTGACATTCATGCGGGTCCAGGCAAACTGCTCTTTCTCCATCAACAGCAGCTCAGCGCGGTCACCGCTCGTTGTCGTCGGCAGCCAGAGTTGCACCTTGAGCAACGTGCGGATCTCTTCGTCGGCCAAGTTCTCATGACGACGCAGATCTTTATAGCGACGCAAACAGAGATAGTTGCCGCGACCCTTCAAGAGTGCGGCGGTGAAAGCGCCTTCGCCTCCGGTTCGAGCGATCATTCGCTGTAGATCAGGGATGTCTTTGAAGAAGAGTTGGTCCTGCAAGTTGATCGTATTGGTTGAAACAACCACACGCTCGCCCCGCTGAGCCGCAAAGATAGCAGCAGGAACCAGGTAGGCCATACTCTTTCCTGTCCCTGTTCCCGCTTCGACGATCAGTGCATCGCCGGCATTGAAGGCTTGGGCAACGCCGTGCGCCATTTGCACCTGTTGCGGGCGCTGCTCATAACCGTTGAAAGCCTGACCCATCGCGCCAATAGGAGCAAAGAAGTCAGTAATGTCGCCGAGTTCGAGCGGGGTGACATCGCCGCTTGGCCTGAGCGGTGTTTCGACAGGCGCCTGAGCGCTAAGCATCGAGTATTGAGTATCGACACTGTCGGTTGCCGGCTGCGCACTGTCCGCTGCTTGTTGGCCATTCTCAACAAAAACCGTGCGCGCTTTGGCACGCAACACTTCGTCGAACAGATCGCGCAACGGCCAGTTGATCTTCATCATCATACCGTTGATCTCGCCGAGTTCGCGAATATCAAGCGCTTCGATGCGGCCCAGCAAGTGCAGAAACACCTGGCGACAGACATCGGCGTCATTGAGCGCACGGTGGGCGTCAGGATGAGCAATGCCCAAGTTTTCGGCAAGTGCGCCCAGCTTATAGACCGAAGCCTGGGGCATCAGCAAGGTCGCCATATCGAAGGTGTCATAGACCGGCTGGTTAAAATTCATACCTTGAGCGCGCAGCATGCTCAAGTCGAAATTGATCGAGTGGCCGACCAATGAATAGTTTTTGATAAAACGGACGAAGTCGGGGGCGACATCGCGGAACTTTGGTGCATCGACCAGCGCCTCCGACGTAATGCCGGTAAGCCGGGTAATTTTGAGCGGGAGCGATTGGCGTGGCTTGACGAGTTGGGTATAGGTTTCGAGCACCTCGCGTCCTCGGAATTTCACCGCGGCGATCTCAATAATTTCATCCACACCAGCCTGCAAGCCAGTGGTTTCGACATCCAGAGCAACGAAGGTGCGATCCATAAGAAGTGTTCCTTACCTTGATCTTTGAGCACAGAACCAACGCATGCCGTGCAACTTCTCAAGCATATCTGCGCTGGCATTATACCCGATGTCTACACCCTGAACATCAAGGATAGTCATACCAAACCAGGACTGTATGAAAGCCGCCTAATGATATCGAGAACATGCAGAAAATGGGCCGATTGTTACCAGATCCTATAGAAATCCGCCATGACTGCTATTCATCATCGACATGCCAGCGCCACTCTGGCTATGTCACCGGCAAAAACGCGCCCAACCCTGTGGGGGACTGTGTTGCTCTGCATCATCTATGTTCTATTGTAAGACTTCAATAGTTCGCTGCAACGCCGCAAGGAACAGAGTTGCATATCTCAGCTATTACCGGTATAATGGGCCTGCAACACTTGAGAACTATACCAGACCCAAACGATTTTCCATACATGTTTTTACGTGTGTTAACCTGAGCGCTAGAATCCTCTGGCGCCGCCTCAGGCATTTCGGCGCATAACCGTCAATTAACGCGAATTACCGCCCTGAATGCAAGATACTGCTGGTGATATCCGGCGATTGCTGCGATCATCTCAACGAAGCGGTATGCTAGCAGCATGACATTGTATAAGCATACCATGCCACATTTGTAAGGAATGCACAATGGTCAGTCGCAATGGCAACGCCTCACCAGAACCGCAAATGCAGATCGACAATGTACATTTGAGTTTTGGCGGCGTCAATGCGCTTACCAATATTAACTTCAATATTTACCCCGGTACAATCCAGGCAATCATCGGACCTAACGGTGCGGGCAAGACCAGTTTGCTCAATTGTATTAGCGGCCTGTATAAACCACAACAGGGCCGGATCATGCTTGCAGGGCATAACCTAGCGACCCTCGCACCACATCGCATCGCCCGGCTAGGCGTCGCCCGCTCATTCCAAAATATTGAACTCTTTCGCCATATGACGGTTCTCGACAACCTTATGCTTGGGCGGCACATCCATATGAAGAGCAGCCTGTTGCGCTGCGGCATTTACTGGGGACTCGCCCAGAAAGAGGAAATCAAACATCGCGAGTTTGTCGAGCAGGTTATCGATCTGCTCGAGATCCAGAGTATTCGTAAACAAACGGTCGGTTCGCTTTCGTATGGATTACAAAAGCGAGTAGAGTTAGGTCGCGCCCTGGCAATGGACCCACAGTTGCTGCTACTCGATGAGCCGATGGCCGGGATGAACACCGAAGAAAAGGAAGACATGGCGCGCTTCATCCTCGATATTAGTGAGGAGCGGCAAACAACGATTGTGCTGATCGAGCACGATATGGGTGTGGTTATGGATATTAGCGACCGGGTTGCGGTGCTCGACTTCGGGCGTTTGATTGCCGACGGCACACCTGACGAGGTGCGAGCCGCCCCAGCAGTGATCCAGGCATACCTGGGCCAGGAACACGGTGCGACAATGATCGCCTAACAAAAGTTCGGATTTTTGAACATTGACACGTTGGTACGTTGGCAGGCTATCGGCTATTGCTCATCAAGAACCGTATGAACAACGACACCCTCCCCAAACTTTTGCTCCAGAATGCAGAACGGCTCGGTAACCGGATTGCGCTACGCGAGAAGGAATTCGGCATTTGGCAAACAGTTAGCTGGCGGCAATTTGCAGACCATGTGCGTGACTTTGCCTTGGGGTTACGCGCCCTCGGGCTCCAACGGAGCGACAAAGTAGCCATCATTGGCGACAATCGTCCCGAATGGCTCTATGCCGAGTTGGCGACCCAAGCGATGGGCGGCGCTTCGGTAGGGATCTACCAGGACTCGGTAGCCGAAGAGGTCAAATATGTTTTGCAGGCCAGCGAAGCCAAGGTCATTGTTGTCGAGGACCAGGAACAGGTTGACAAAATTCTGGAGATTTGGGACGATCTGCCCAATATATTGAAAGTCATTTATTACTACCCGAAGGGGTTACGCGGCTACAGTGAGCCTTTTCTCGCCAGTTTTCCTGAAATCGAAGACCTAGGCCGTGAGTATGGCAAAACTCATCCAGACCTGTTCGAGCAAGAGGTTGCGGCTGGAAAAGGCGCAGATGTAGCAATGATCTCAACCACGTCAGGTACAACCAGCCAGCCCAAACTGGCAATGTTGACCCATACCAACCTGATCAGCCAGGGGCGGGGGTTGCTCGCGGTCGACCCGCTAGTCCCTTCCGACGAGTTCGTGTCGTTCCTGCCGCTCGCCTGGGTTGGCGAACAGATGATCACGGTCGCCTCGGGGATACAAGCCGGCTTTACGATCAATTTCCCCGAATCAGCCAGCACAGTCCAGCAGAATATCCGCGAGATCGGACCACGGGCTATGTTCGCACCGCCACGGATCTGGGAGAATATGCTGAGTAACGTACAGGTGAAAATCCAGGACAGCACCCGCCTGAAACGCTGGATGTTCGAGTGGGCGATGCGCGCCGGGTATGCGATGGCCGACGCTCGTTTCGCCAAGCGTGAACCTGCCCTGATCTTGCAGTTACGCTACTGGCTAGCTCGCTTTCTCGTCTTTGAGATGCTGAAAGACCACCTAGGATTGCGCTTCGTCAAGCGAGCCTATACGGGCGGCGCGGCGCTCGGCCCCGATGTATTCCGCTTCTATCACGCGCTGGGCGTCAATCTGAAGCAGGTATATGGCCAGACTGAGAGCAGCGGGCTCAGCGTTATTCATCGGGATGGCGAGATCAAGCACCAAACCGTCGGCACGCCGCTGCCCGACACCGAGATCAAAATTGCTGAAAGCGGCGAGATCCTGGTGCGCAGCCCGGCGGTGTTCATTGGCTATTACAACAGCCCCAAGGCAACCGCCGAGACATTGGTCGATGGCTGGCTGCACAGCGGCGACGCTGGCTATTTCGATGCGGACGGACATCTCATCGTGATCGACCGCGCCAAGGATGTGATGACGCTGCACGACGGCGCCAAGTTCTCACCGCAATTCATCGAGAATAAACTCAAGTTTAGCCCGTACATAAAAGAAGCGGTCGTCTTTGGCGGTGATTGGCCCTTCGTCACCACGATGATCAATATTGACTTCGAGAATGTGGGCAAGTGGGCCGAGACACGCCAGATCTCCTACACGACCTATACCGACCTCGCCCAGAAGGCGCAAGTCTATGCCCTCATCCGCAAAGACGTAGAGCGAACAAATGCCGATCTGCCCGAAGCCGCGCACATCAAGCGCTTCATTCTGTTGCACAAAGAGCTTGACGCCGATGATGCCGAATTGACTCGTACGCGCAAAGTGCGCCGCCGCTACGTCGCCCAACGCTACGACGAGATTGTCACCGCATTGTATGGTGATGCAGCCGACTTCGACATCGAGACTACCATCACCTATCAGGACGGACGGACGGCGCTAATCGCCACCAGGCTGCATATCGAACGGCTGTATGAAGCCGACCATCCTGCGGACCCTGCAAGAAAATCACCTCCCGTGATGGCGCAGAGCCGATAACGACGGAGGACAGAACGATGAGTACAGATACACCATTAATACCGCACACAGCGCGGGGAGACTCCAAGCTTTACCACAAAGATCGCCCTGGGTGGATACCTGAGTGGATCGGCGATGACTGGGATCCGAATCCATATGCGTATCAAACCGAGGAGCAACTGATGCCCGCCGGCCATTACCATAGCCTCTATATTCAGATCCTAGCTGAGATGCTACGACCCTTACTGGAACAGCTAGGTCTAAGATTATACATCGATGTCTTTTTGTTCTATCGCGATTGGGAAGGGCGAAAACAGCGCATCGCACCGGATGTATTGGTTGCGCCTGGCCGGGAACAGCAAATCGATGAGTCGCCTCATTCGTATGACCTGGACAACGAGCCGATCCCACGCTGCGTGGTCGAGATCGCCTCGCCAAGCAGCCGCGAGTCCGATCTTCAAAACAAGCCACTGTACTATGCAGCACTGGGTATTGGCGAATATTTACTGCTGGATATCGAAGATGAGAACGAACGCCTGTTGTCACAGATCGGCATACGCCTGTGGCGGCTGGAACAAAATGTGCTCTTACCGGTGGAACCCGACCCAGAGGGCTATCTTGTGCTGACAAGCATTGGCGTACGGCTCCGTGCCGAAGGGCGCCGCCTCGAACTGCGGGTCGCCGAAACCGGCGAGTTATTGCGAACATCGCCGGAATTGACTGCAGCGCTTGCCGCTGCCGAAACGGCCCGTGCCGCTGCCGAAACGGCCCGTGCCGCTGCTGAACAGCGTGCAGAAGAAGAAACCGCTGCACGCAAACAGGCTGAAGAAGAACTGGCCCGCTTGCGCGCAGAATTGGCCCAGCTCAGGGATAAGAGCTAAGCGATGGAAAAATTCATCCAACTGACCCTCTCTGGTGTGGCGAATGGCGCGATCTTTGCGCTGGTTGCACTAGGGTTTGTGTTGATCTACAAAAGCAGCGATGTGATCAACTTTGCCCAGGGCGAACTGTTGATGATTGGCAGCTACTTGATCTATTTTACGGTTGAGCAGATCGGACTATTCTGGCCAATTGGCGTCGTTTTCGCTGTAGTGATGGCAGCCGTAGCAGGCGTGCTGATCGAGCAACTGGTGCTGCGTCCATTGATCGGCGAGCCGGTGATTTCGGTGATTATGGTGACCATTGGCTTGTCGTCGCTGCTGCGAGCGATCATTGGCGCGATCTGGGGCGTCACGCCGCTGCCCGAGCCCGATTTTCTGCCCAGTGAGCCGGTGCAGGTTTTCGGCGCATCGGTTGGCGTCGACAAGCTCTGGGCGATTGGGTTGGCTATTCTGCTGTTGATTATCCTGACCATCTTCTTTCGACGCAGCAGCGAGGGCATTGCAATGCGCGCCGTCGCCGACGATCAGCAGGCTGCGCTATCAATGGGGATCAGCGTGAAACGGGTTTGGGCGGTGGCATGGGCGATTGCGGCAGTAACAGCCGCAGTCGGCGGGATCTTGCTGGCGAGTATCTTTGGCAGTGTTAGCGCGAATGTCGGGCGGGTGGGGTTGCTCGTCTTCCCGGTGGTCATTCTAGGCGGGCTGGATAGCATTCCTGGCGCAATCATCGGCGGGGTGATCATCGGGCTGTTGCAAACATATGCGGGCGGATACTTGCCGCCAGAATTGGGTTTGGGTGAAGTTGCGCCCTTTATCATATTGCTGCTGATCTTATTGGTGCGACCATACGGTCTGTTTGGCACAAAAATTATCGAGCGGGTGTAGAGATTCGGGGTGAAGTTGCGCCGGGTCTTTTGAACGCTCTTCTATCGATTTTGACAGTTTTACCTCCGACGGCGTTGTGGACGGATAGACGCATCTCCAAATCTTCAACCCCTAGTTTGGGAGTATAGCGACCAATGCAGAGTGGAACATTTCACACCAGCTACGCCAGTGACACGGCGTTGCGCCCAACCTGGCCAATGCGACTACGAATCATCGTGGTGCTGGTCGCCGTGTTAATCTTTCCCTGGTTCGCCGACAACTACTGGTTGAGCCTGGCCAATACGATTGGTATTGCGGCGATCGGCGCCATCGGGTTGAACATCCTGGTTGGGTACACTGGCCAAATCAGTATTGGGCATGGCGGCTTTCTGGCGGTAGGCGCGTATGGGGCCGGGTTGCTGGCCGTCAACCTGGGGCTGCCATTCTGGCTGACTGTACCGCTGGCAAGCCTCCTCACCGCCCTCGTCGGCGGACTGTTTGGGTTGCCCTCGCTGCGCCTTAAGGGGCTCTATCTGGCAATCGCCACCCTGGCAGCTCAAGAGATTATCATCTGGGTGATTACGCATGGCGACATCCTCGGGGTCGGCGAGTCGCTTTCGGTGCCAGCCGCAACGCTCTTCGGGCTGAATCTGAATGAGCGCACCAGCACCGACTTCCGCTACTACTGGCTGATTATGGCCTGCCTGTTTGTCACCGTGCTCTTCACCAGCAACCTGTTCCGCTCGCGGGTGGGCCGAGCCTTTGTCGCCATTCGCGACCAGGATATCGCCGCCCAGGTTATCGGCGTGGATCTCTTCCGCTACAAACTGCTTGCTTTCGCTACGTCATCGTTCTTCGCGGGGATGGCCGGCGCGTTAACCGCGCACTATCGCGGTGTCATTTCCTGGGAACGGTTTACCATCGAGACCAGTATTCTTTATCTCTCGATGATTATCATTGGCGGCTTGGGCAGCGTGTCCGGCTCGATCTACGGCGCGGCGTTTATCATCTTGCTGCCGGCGCTGTTAACCAACTTGGGCCGGGCCAGCAGCGATCTTATCCCCAACATCAACAGCTATATTCCCTTCATCCAGCAAGGCGCGTTTGGCCTAGCGATTGTGTTGTTCCTTATTTTCGAGCCGGAGGGGATTGTCAAGATCTGGCGCAATATCAAAGACTACTTTCGATTGTGGCCGTTTAGTTACTAGCATTCGCCAGCACCTCATTTATCGCGTACAATCCGTCACACGGAACCACATCAGAATCTGTTTCACAAGGGAGAAGGCAATGAGGCAAAAACAACGACTATGGGCAGGACTGGGCAGTCTGCTGCTCGTACTCACGCTCGTTCTCGCGGCATGCGGGCAGCAGGACTCAACGACGCAACCATCGAATGGCGAAGCAGCGCCGGATTCCAACGAAGCGGATCAGGCACAACCATCAGCAGATACGATCAAGATTGGTGCAATCTTTGACCTGACAGGTGCTACAGCGGACGTGGGCAAACCATATTCGCAGGGACAGACTGCCTTTATTGAGTGGAAAAACGAGCAAGGCGGCTTGCAGGGGCGACCCATCGAGTTAATCAGCCAGGACTATGGCTACGCAGTCCCACGGGCTGAAGAACTCTACACCCAGTTCGTCACACAGGATGGTGTGGTCGCGTTCTCAGGCTGGGGCACCGGCGACACCGAAGCGCTGCGCGGCAAGATCAGCCAAGATCAAATCCCCTTCATTTCGGGTTCCTTTTCAGCAGAATTGAACAACCCCGAAGAAACGCCCTACAACTTCCTGGTTGGAACAACCTACAGCGACCAGTTGATCATCGCCCAAAAGTGGGCATTGGCGGACTGGCAGGCGAAAGGCAGCAGCGACGCGCCGAAGTTCGCCTATCTGGTGAACGACAGCCCCTTCGGGCGCTCGCCACTGGCCGATGGCGCTGCGCACGCCGCGGCTAACGGCGTGGAAGCGCCACTGGAAGTGCCTTCGCCGCGGGGCGCAACCGACCTGACTCCGCAATTAACCCAGATCCGGGACTACGGCGCAAACTATATCTTCCTGCAGAACGTCTCGAGTCCGGCAGCGCTGGCCATGAAGAACGCCAAAGACCTGGGATACGAGGTCCAGTTTGTCTGCCTCAACTGGTGCGCCAACGAATTGGCCATCACGATTGGCGGCGACGCCGCTGAGGGCTTGGTCGGAGCGATACCATTTGCACACAAGGGTGCGGAAGGTTCCGAAACGGCGCTGAATTATGCCCAGGAAAAGAGTATTGACTTTGGCGGCGCCGAAAGCCTCTTCGTGCAAGGCTGGTGGTCAATGGCGATCCTGGTCGAAGGTATAGATCGCACGTTGGCGAATGGCATGGAACTAACCGGCGAAAACATCAAAACTTCGCTCGAATCGCTCAGCGGCTTTGAGACAGGCGGCGTTACCCAACCGATTAGCTTTAGCGCCACTGACCATCGGGGTAGCAAATCACTGCGGCTATTCCAGGTCCAGAATGGCATATGGGAGCCGATCACCGATTTTATGAGCGCAGAATAGGCAGTGTGCTACATCAAGGTTCGTTGATACTTTTCCATTTGAGCGACACCTCCATCGCTCTTTAGATCAACAGCGAGCCGTGTCGAGCGATAGAGCAGTGGAGGTGTAGAGTAACGGTACAATTGGAAACCCTGCGCTGAAACCTTGTCTACGGTTATGAACCGTGCAGTCAGAACGTAAGTCTGAACTATGCTCGAACTCAACAACATTGAAGTGATGTACAACGATGTGATCCTGGTGTTGAAGGGCCTGTCGTTGCAGGTGCAAGAAGGACAAACCGTCGCTTTGCTCGGCAGTAACGGCGCAGGCAAGAGCACGACGCTCAAATCCATCAGCGGCCTGCTCAAGCCGGAGAATGGCGAGGTCACCGACGGCGAGATCGTCTTCGATGGGCAGCCGATCGCCAAACGCGACGCCGCCGAAATCGTGCGCATGGGTATCTTCCAGGTGATGGAGGGTCGGCGCGTTTTCGAGCACCTGACGGTGGAAGAGAACCTGCGCGCCGGGGCCTATACGCGCCGGGGCGGCAGCCTTGCCGCCGACATCGACTTGGTCTACAGCTACTTCCCGCGCCTAAAGGAACGGCGTACCCAGGCGGCAGGCTTCCTCAGCGGCGGCGAACAGCAGATGCTCGCCATTGGGCGCGCGCTCATGGCGCACCCGCGCGTGATTATGCTCGATGAGCCCTCACTTGGTCTGGCGCCGCTGTTGGTCGAAGAGATTTTCCGGATCATCAAGCGGATCAACCAAGAGCAAAAAACAACCATCTTGCTGGTCGAGCAGAACGCACGTCTGGCGCTCGACGCAGCGGATCACGCTTATATCATGGAAAATGGGCGAATTGTCCTCGATGGTTCGCCCATGGAGCTCAAAAACAACGCTGACGTGCGCGAGTTCTACCTGGGACTGAACGAAGTCGGCGTCCGCAAGAGCTATCGCGATGTCAAGCACTACAAGCGACGCAAGCGCTGGCTCTCATAAGCGGCTACGATGCGCCGATGCTATGGAGACGAGAGAGAAGTTATACGCTGTCGTCATGGCATCGGCGCACCTTTATATTGTTTATGGACACACATATCGAGACGTATTACAACAGTTTCAACGATCGCGTACACGAAATTGTCGCCTACGGGTACGTTCACTCGCCGGCATTGCGCAAACGGATGGAGGCCGCCCAGCTCACGCCTGCTGATATTCAGAGTACGACCGATTTGTGTCGCCTGCCGGTGCAACGCAAAGAGGATTTGGCGACCTTGCAGCGCGAGGAACCAGGGCTGGGCGGGATGCTAACCGTGCCAATCAGCAGCCTGCGGCGTGTCTTCCAATCTCCCGGCCCCATCCACGACCCCGAACCCGATCTGCCCGACTCTTGGCGCTGGGCGCCGGCCTTTCGAGCTGGCGGGTTTGGGCCAGGCGATATCGTGCTGAACGCTTTTGGGTATCACCTGACTCCGGCGGGGGTGATGTTCGAGGAGGGCGCCCGCGCCGCTGGCTGTGCGGTCATTCCCGCAGGGATTGGCAACCAGGCCCAGCAGATCGATGCCATGGTCACCCTCGGAGTTACAGCCTATGCTGGATTGCCGAGTTATCTCAAGAACTTATTGGAAAAGGCGCGTGAGATGGGCCACGATCCTCGATCCTGGCCGCTGAACAAAGCCTTCGTTTCTGCCGAGCCGCTGCCGCCCTCGCTCCGCGCGCTGTTCGAGGAAGAGTATGGAATCACGGTATACCAAGTCTATGGCACCGCCGAGTGCGGCAACCTGGGGTATGAAGGCAAAGCTCGCCATGGCCTGCATCTCCCTGACGATGCCTTAGTACAGATCTGCGATATCAACAATGGTCAGCCTGTACCGCCAGGGCAGACCGGAGAGGTTATCGTCACGCTGTTTCGCAAAGACTACATCTTGGTACGCTTCGCGGTCGGCGACCTCTCGGCGATCATGGATGCGTCGCCCGCCGACGATATTCTAACGCCGCGACTGGCGGGCTGGCTGGGACGGAGCAGCGACAGCGTCAAGGTCCGAGGCATCTTCGTGCATCCGCGCCATGCCGACGAGGCGGTGCGCCAGGTTCCCGGCCTCGCCGCCTACCAGATCGTCGTCAGCCGCCACGAGCACCGCGACGAGCTAACCTGTCGGGTTGTGCCCGCCCCCGGCGCCAACCACAGCACGCTGACCGGTGACATTGCCGCCGCGCTGCAAGAGTCGCTGAAGCTGCGCAGTCTCGTCGAAATCGTCGACTTCTTGCCGGAGGGCGCGAAGACCTTTATCGATGAGCGAACGTGGGAGTGATCGGCAATGTATCCTCGCGTCAGCATGTCTCACGGGCTCCCTGTAAGGGAGCCCTGGCAGTTCGGTGCATACGAGTGAGTCGAGCCTGTCGAGGCTCAGCAGGCTCGGCTGACCCTTCCGCAGGAGGCTTGGGCGGCATCGCGTGGTTGGGGCGCATGCCTCCGCTACGAGGGTTGAATGGGCACAGACGAGGAAGGGTCGAGGCAAGCATGTGCTGGCAGAGCACGGTTCTCAAGCGTGATCTCAGCACGCAAGTCGGCTGAAGACTCACGTGCGCTTCAGCGTACTTTGGTTTTTAGCCTGAACGTCAGTGCAAGGCTGCACTGACGCCAGCCCCCTTAATCTCCCCGCATGCGGGGGATTAAGGGGGCTGGCGCGTATGCACGGTTCTCCAGAACCCTCCGCAGGTGACGTGGTCGATGTGCACAGGCGCCGTAGCGGATGCCTCCGCTGCGCGGTTTAGATGGACGCAGACGGGAAAGGGTTGGGACAAGCGCATGGCTGTCTGTTGCGTTAGCACGCCATACGCGTATCTGCGGGCTATCTGTAGCACATCAGCGGTCCATTGCAGCCATCCCAGCAGATGCGAATGCTATCTGCCACAGAGTAGCAACGCTCCGGAGATTACAAGAATTATATCAAATCTGGTTTGATACGGTGCATCTTATCACCCTGAGCGCACGCGAAGGGTCTCTGTAGAAACGAGTCAGCGATGCTTCGCGGAGTTCATGCTGCGCCCTTCGGCGAGCCGGTCCTGAGCACAGCCGAAGGGCGCAGCATGACCGGCACACGATCATTGGAGCTCGGATATTACCCCTACCGCCTATCGCTGGACCACGAGGGTGTCGGCACCGCCGGCGACATCGTTGGCGCGGCAACGTCCTAGTGCAATGCCTCCAGCATGCGCGCTCATGCGGGAGCCGGCTCGCCGTTGGTCACGAGGGGCGTTTTCAGCCATACAACGAGCAAGCGGGAGCCGCTGAGGATGATGGCATGCTGCTCATACCAATACTGGTCCTGTACTGGCGTCTCACGGACCAGCGTGTACAGCGCCCCTTCACCGGCGGGGGTATGAATACGGTGTGTGAAGAGGATCAAGGCAATGTGCGGCGGAAGCGCAGAGCTGGGCATTCCACTTTCTGGCGATATCAAGCTCCGCTCAAGGAGGCGGATCCCGCCACGCACATCTTGTTCCGCACCGGGAGCGCGATCGGCAGGATCGGCGAAGACGAGCCGGTCAGATTCGGCAATGATGGGTCAGGTAGTGGGGACCGGGAGGGTATAGCCAGCGCTGTCCGCGTGATAGGTCGTCCATGCGGTTGCCGATTCCAGGTCTGCGATTGAGACAGGCGAGGACGCACTTGGCGTCAGCGCTACACGAATGGGCGCAACAGCATCCCACTGTAACCCATCTAGCATCTGCGCCATTGCGGGGACCGGCGCCCCATGCGTTGCAGCGTTTGGCGCCTTCAGCCACATGACCAGAAAGCGATCCCCCCTGGGAATGACCGCATGCTGCTCGTACCACGTGAGATCTTGATCGGGCGGCGTATCACGAATAACCGTGAACAGCACCCCTTCGCCGGCTGCGGTGCGAATAGCGCGCTCGAAGAGAAGAACAGCAC
>JAKSDJ010000642.1 GCA_022360155.1 Chloroflexales bacterium
CAAGGAGTTCGACGTCGAGAGTTTCCATGCGATTATGACCGAGTTCTTCGGCGATTCTCAGGTGATTAAGCGCACCCTTGTTGATCGCGGCATCTCTCGGAGTGCGAATGTGAACCACGACATGGCGACCTGGTTGACGACCCGATAACAACAGTTGCAGAAGGAAAAAACTTGTGCGTATCTTGATCGCAGTTCATGGTTACCCACCTACGCATTATGGCGGCGCCGAGCGGCGGGCTGAACGTACGGCTCGCGGGTTGAAGGAGCGCGGGCACGATGTGCGAGTGCTATGCATTGAGTCAGCTACAGACTCGGCCTCCGCATTGCGCTGGGAAGACCAAGTGCAGGATGACATTCTGGTCCGCCGGCTTTTCTTCAATCTTGGCGCGAACGCTGACCCATTCCGCTGGAGCTACGATAATCCCGACATTAGGACCGCCTTTAAAATGCTGCTGCAGGAATGGCGCCCGGAGGTCATGCATCTCTTCAGCGGCTACCTTATGTCGTCCAGTGTTGTACGCGGCGCGGCGACCCATCGTATCCCCGTGGTCATCTCGCTGACCGATTATTGGTGGCTCTGCCATCGCATTACTCTGCTGCGTGCCGATGGGACGCGCTGTAACGGTCCGACGCCAATCGATTGTGCGCGTTGTCAGGCCGAAACATTCCGTCGTTATCGGTTGCCGGCTCAGTTGTGGCCTGGCGTCACCCAGAAGGTCTGGCATGCCATCAGCCCTACCTCGAAACTCGGTGAGCAACTGGGCATGCCAGAGCAGATTCATCGGGCTGCGGTATTGCGGGAAACACTGCGCCTGGCCGATGTCTTGATTGCACCGTCGCAATACCTGGCTGACACCTACATTCGTCACGGAGTCGACCCGGCGCGCATCAAGGTGTGGCGTCAGGGCGTCGAACGCGATCACTGCCTGTTACGTACTGCTGATCCCGCCCTACGAGTGGGATATCTCGGACAGATGAAAGAGCATAAAGGTGTACATCTCTTGCTCGATGCCTGGTCAAAGCTACGCAGTCCACACCCGCGGCGGCTGGCGCTCTACGGCTCGGCGACCGGTGAAGAGTTTTACGCACAGCGTCTGCGGACGATGCTCCAACCGCTGAAAGATGCCGCCTGGAAAGGTTCTTTCAAGGGCTCGGAAGTCTGGGAAATCCTGGCGCATCTTGATGTGCTGGTTGTGCCGTCGCGCTGGGTGGAAAACAGTCCCAACAGTATTCTCGAAGCGCAGGCGGTTGGCGTGCCCATTATCGGATCGAACCTCGGCGGCATCGCCGAACTGGTTCAACACGAATATAATGGCCTGCTCTTCGAGGTCGACAATGCAGCAGATCTGGCGCTGCAATTGCAAAGGTTGCTCGACGAGCCGGATCTCCTCCCCAAGCTCTGGCAGGCGCGACCGCCTTTCCTAAGCCACGAGGATTCACTCGACCAACTCGACGCACTCTATCCATCACTGTCAGCCCGATACCGCAATGCCTCGATTGTGCGGGAGGCCGCCTGATGCCGCCACGGGTTGCGCTGATCATTCTATGCTACAACGGTCTTGACGACACGCTGGCCTGTCTACGTTCGTTAGCTCGGCTCGATTATCCCCGCGATCGGTATGAGGTTGTTATTGTCGATAACGCCTCGTCCGATGGCACGCCCCAGGCGGTGCGCGCAGCTTTCCCGACAGCAAAAGTTATAGAGACTGGGGCAAACCTGGGCTTCGCCGCTGGGAATAATGCCGGCATCCGCTATGCGCTTGAGCAGGACCATGACTATGTGTTGTTGTTGAACAACGACACTGAAGTCGCCGCCGACTTCCTGCAGATTTTGGTCGACGCTGCCGAGTCCGATCCGGCTATTGGCGTCGTGGGGCCGACGATCTACTACTACGAGCGGCCCGATTTGATCTGGTCGGCTGGGGGCCTGATCGACTGGTGGCAAGGGACAAGCAGGATGTACACCGACAAACTGGACATCAACCCGCATGCTGTCCTACGCGATGTCGATTTCGTCACCGGCTGCGCCCTATTGTGCAAACGCACAGCGCTGGAACGCGCCGGTCTGCTTGACGAGCGCTTTTTTATGTATTACGAAGAGACGGAGTGGTGTGTACGCATTGCCCGTGCCGGGTTCCGAATCGCCCATGTACACGGGGCAACGGTGTTGCACAAAATTCCGCTCAATGCACGTTTTGATAAAGAGTACCTGGCCTATTATATGACGCGCAATCGACTATTGTTCCTGCGCGCCACCGGCGTCGGGTTAACGACATGGCTAAACGCGCTGTTGCTTCAGGATCTCCGCACCTACCTCAGCCTCTGCTTCCGCCCCAAGTGGCGTAAGCGATCTGGCCGCGAGGGTATGCGACGAGCCTGGATGGACTTCTGGCGTGGGCGCTTTGGGATGCTACAAGGAGGTCAATGATGCGGATCGGCATCGACGTTCGCTACCTCTCGCACGGGCTGGTTGGCGGCGTACACACCTACATCAAACACTTCGTTCCCGCCCTTATCGAGCTGGCCCCCGAACATCAGATTTACCTCTATGCCGACACGAAACGACCTTTTGAGTTGAAAGCGCTGCCCGAACACGTAACAGTGCGTTATTTTCCCTGGAAAAACCCCGCTTCGAGTGTTGGCAACGACTTTCTGATGTGGCAGCAGATGGAACGGGATAAGCTCGATGTTGCCCATTTTCCGGCAAACTACGGATTCGGGCCGCGTCAGGCGCGCATCGTGATCACGCTGCACGATGCGATCAACATCCTGCCCATGCCCGAGATCATCCGCGGCCACCCGAAGAATCCGCGCACCATCGCGATGATGACGTATCTACACGTCTGCTCCAAAGCCGCACTACGCCGCGCCGATCTGCTGATCACCGCCTCCGAACACGCCCGCCGCGAGATTGCCGCTGTCGGGCGCATCGACCTACAAAAAATTGTTGCGGTCCATCACGCGCCGACCCCCGACATGGGTCGGGTTACGGAACCGGCCCGCCTCGATGCAGTGCGCCATAGCTATGAATTGAGCCGCCCGTTTGTTCTTGCCGATGGCCTGAAAAATCCCGTTGTGTTGGTGCGAGCCTGGCGACGGCTGCCAGCCGCGCTGCGAGCTAGCCGCCAGATTGTCTTCTTCGCCCGTCGCCCCGATGTGTTACCTATTGTTCATGAGGCCGTAAAAGAAGGCCACGCCCGTCTGTTGGTGCGCCCGTCGCGCGCAGATCTGATCGCCCTCTACAGCATGGCTGAGGCCTTCGTCTTCCCCTCGTGGATCGAGGGCTTCGGTATCCCGGTGCTGGAAGCCATGATCTGTGGCGCGCCGGTCATCGCCGCCGACAACAGCGCAATCCCGGAAGTCGCCGGCGGCGCAGCGCTCCTAGCGAATGCCGAAGATGACGCAACGATCGCCCAACATATCACCCGGGTGCTCACCGATCCGGCGGCGGCATTGCGGTTTCGCGAGCTTGGCTATGCCCGCGCAGCGCAGTTCTCATGGCGAAGTGCCGCCCAGCGGATCTTGGACTGCTATTACCAAGCCATGCAGTTCCATCCTTCTGACGACTCAACGGGAACACAAGCGGCAAGAAGTCACGAGCCATCAAGAAGTGACAAAATCACTACACCTCTTGCGGGCGCCGTCAAGTAGCGTTCATCTCTCTATACTATGCTGTAACCAACGATGCGGGTAACGCATGCAGTTGAGCCCAATTACCTTCCATGAGGTAAAGCAATGCGAATTCTGGCGCTTTCATCCTGGTGGCCCGAGCCGGCGGACAACGGCGCTCGCCTCCGTGTTTCAAACTTACTCCGGGCGCTTGCGCGTGAACACGAGATCCATCTAGTAGCTTTCACGCAAGGCCCCGCGGATGAGATCCAACGTGTTCAAACCGAGCAAATCTGCGCCTCGGTGCGCGCTGTGCCGCAACGCAATCGGAGGCCGCGACACAGAGATCGACTCGTCAGTCTGATCCATCCCGAACCCGCCTCGGTCCGGGCAACCTGGAACACAGCGTTTGCGGCATCGGTCCAAGAGCGCGCAGCAGCCATTCAGCCCGATCTGGTGATAACTTTTGCGCTCGCTGCAGCGCCATACGCCCGTTTGATCATAGGTGTGCCGCGGGTGATGGAAGAGCTCGAATTAACCTATATGCTTGAGCAGTACACACGGCAGGCGCGCACCTTAGACCGGATGCGCTTCTGGTTGACATGGATGAAGCATCGCCGCTATATAACCCGTCTGCTCGCCGCATTCGATGCCTGTACGGTTGTCTCAGCACAGGAGTTGCGCTACGCGCAGCAGCTTGCCCCTGCGACGATGCCCTTGGCGGTGATCCCGAATGGTGCCGACGTAGACGGGTGCGCTGGCCCCTGGAGCGAACCCCAGCCCGACACGCTGATCTATCCCGGCGCCCTGTCGTTTGACGCCAACCATCATGCCATGACCTATTTCCTGCGCGACATCTTCCCGCTGATCCGTAGCGCCCGGCCTAACACCCTTTTGCGAATCACCGGTAAGGCCGAACCGGAACAACAGAAGTCTCTCCCCGCAACTGACGGAGTCGAGTTCACTGGCTTTGTGCCCGATGTGCGTCCAGTGGTGGCCAGCTCCTGGGCTGAGGTTGTGCCCCTGCGCAAAGGCGGCGGCACACGCTTGAAGATTCTCGAAGCGTTGGCTCTGGGTACGCCGATTGTCTCAACATCGAAGGGCGTTGAGGGGCTTGAACTGGAGCATGGGAAGCACTTGTTTGTGGCCGATTCGGTCGACGATTTTGCAGCAGCTACCCTCCTGCTCCTCGATCAGCCCGAGCTGCGGAAGACGCTGGTCAAAGCTGGACAGCAGGCGGTGCGCGAGCGCTATGACTGGCGGGTTATCGGCCAAGGTTTGAATGATTCGCTCTATGTCGTAGCCCACAACAAAGGATTGCATCATGTCGAAAGGGCTGCCTGATATCTCGGTCATCCTGGTTAGCTGGAATACGCGCGATCTGCTGCTGAATTGCTTGGCATCGCTGCCTGATGCGCTCGGCTCGCTTCAGGCCGAAGTCTGGATCGTTGACAACGGCTCGACCGACGGCAGCGTCGAGGCGATTCGGGCCAAGCATCCAGATGTCCATGTGATTGCGAATGATCGGAACGTGGGCTTCGCCGCCGCGAACAACCAGGCGATTGTCGCTAGCCAGGGCCGCTATGTTTTGTTGCTCAACAGCGATACGGTTACACTGCAAGGCTCGATCGAGCGTCTGGTGCGCTTTGCTGATACGAAGCCCGCCTTAGGGATGGTCGGGCCGATGCTGCAAAACCCCAATGGCTCTTTCCAAGGTTCGTATGCTCAGCAGCCCTCATTGCGCAGCGAACTGCTTAGCGCTACGGGGTTGGGCATCCGCCTGTATGGTCCGTGGTATCCTAACGCTAGCCCACGCCAAAGCCAGGAAAAGCGGCAGGTTGGATACATCCAAGGGGCCTGCATGCTGGTGCGAAGAGAAGCGATTGAACAAGCCGGTATGTTCGACGAGGGCTACTTTATGTATAGCGAGGAGCCGGACTGGTGCCTGCGCATGCAGCGGTCAGGATGGGAAGTCTGGTACCTTCCGGAAGCGCACATCATTCACTACGGCGGGCAAAGCACCCAGCAAGTGCGCCCCGAAATGGTGCGTACCCTCTACCGCAGCAAGATTCGCTTCTTTCGGAAACACTATGGCGCGCTTCCCGCGTTCCTGCTTAGAGTCATGCTCTACATTATTCTGCGCTGCAAGTGGATGCTGCTGCGCTTGACGAAGATGTATCAAAGTTCGGGAGCGCAGGTAGCAGTACGGTGGCGTGATTTGCGCGACCCAGAGCCAGGATAACACGTCTCCTCGAGCTACTGCACCCCTATACCGGCCCGAGCGCGACCAGCGAGAGAAACTCGTAGCCAACCTGGGCAGCCAGTTGCGCCGTGATCTGGGCGTGATCGTGCGCGGGCAGCACCTCGACAACATCGGCGCCAACCCAGCGGATGCCGGTGCATGCGCGCAGGTAGGCCAAACCCTGGAATGAAGAAGGGCCGCCAACCTCCGGCGTGCCTGTGCCGGGCGCGTACGCCGGATCGAAGAAGTCGACATCGAAGGACAGGAAGACTTTGCCGTCACCGACTTGCTGGCGTACCAGGTCGCCAATCTCGCGCGGCGAGCACGCCAGAAGTTGCGTCGTTGTCAGCACAGTAAAGCCCATATCGCGAGCTATCTGTAAATCCTCCTGGCCGAAAAGCGATCCGCGCATTCCCAATTGGATCGAACGCGCCGGCAAAATCAAGCCCTCTTCCACAGCGCGCCGGAATGGCGTGCCGTGGGTGTATTTATGCCCGCCATAATAACTGTCCCACAGGTCGCCGTGCGAGTCGAACTGCACCAGCGCCAATGGACCATGGACAGCCGCCAAAGCTCGCAGTTCGGCCAACGCGATACTATGGTCGCCGCCAAGCCCAAGGGTGATCACCTGCGCCTCGGCGAGCGGGCGCAGCGTTGCGGTGATCGCGGCATAGCTATCGTCGATAAAGCCGGGAATAACCGGAGCATCACCATAGTCCACGACCGACAACTGGGCAAAGACTTGCACATCAAGTTCGGCGTTATACGGGCGGAGCATCGCCGAGGCCGAGCGAATTGACTCGGGGCCGAAGCGCGCCCCAACCTTGTAGGTTGCGCCGGTATCGAAGGGCAATCCGACAACTGCGACATCTACCTCTGCGGTTGTGCGCACATGTGGTAGACGGGCAAAGGTGCGCACGCCGGTGAAGCGCGGCGAGGCCAACGAGTCGGCTGGTTGGTAGCGGGGAGGCATCGTACAACTCCTAACATGAACATAGCTGATAAACAACAATAGAACGCTGATGACGCTGATGGGCGCTGATTAACGCGGATCGAACCTGCAAACCCCTGTCCTGAGCGCAGCCGAAGGATGCCAACGTGACAACCGGCACTGGAACGCAGATCAACGCAGATTGAACGTGCCAACGTGCCAACATGCTAACGTTAATGGATCGCCTCATCGCGGATCATCCCGAAAATATCGTGCTTAAGCTTGGTAAAGACGGGGTCAACCATGATCTCCGGCGTCCGGGGGCGCGAAAATGGCATCCGAAGCTCGGCCTTGATGCGGCCCGGTCGCACGCTCATGACGTAGATCCGATCACTTAGGAAGATCGCTTCCTCGATATCGTGGGTCACAAAGAGGATCGTTTTCGGTTGGCGTTGCCAGAGATCTAGCAACAACTCCTGCATAATGACTCTGGTTTGCGCATCGAGCGCACCGAATGGCTCATCCATCAACAGCACGTCCGGGTCGTTCGCCAGCGCGCGGGCCAGCGCTACACGCTGCATCATCCCGCCCGACAGCTCTTTTGGATAGGCCGTCTCGAAGCCACGCAAGCCAACGAGTTCGATGTAGCGACGGGCAATAGCCGCCCGTTCGGCGGAGGGCATCCGTTGCAAACGGCTGCCGAACTCGACATTACGCTGGATCGTGAGCCAGTGAAACAGGGTATAGGACTGAAAAACCATACCCCGATCCTCGCCAGGTTCCGTTACCGGCGTTCCGTCGAGCAGCACGACGCCGCTACTCGGCTGTACCAGACCGGCAACCATGCGCAGCACGGTCGATTTTCCGCATCCGCTCGGCCCGACAATGCTCACAAACTCGCGGTCGCCGACGTGCAGCGCCAATCGATCCACGGCAACGACCGAACCACCGCGCCGGGTGCGGTAGACCATCGAAATGTCGTACAGATTGAGTTTGTGGCTCAGCCGATCTTCGGCGACCACGGCAGTAGTTTGTGGTGTAGCCATTTGAATAGTTGATCCGAGGCAAATCCAAGCAGGCCAATCGTCAGCAAACCGACAAAGATCCGATCAACGAACAAGCCGCGCATCGAGTCGAGGATCAGATAGCCCAGCCCGCGCTCGGCGGCGACTAACTCGGCGACGACGAGGTAGGTCCAGGCCCAGCCGATCGTGATCCGGAGATTATCCATCACGCCGGGCAGTGTTGCCGGAATAAGGACGTGGGTGACGACACGGCGACGACTGGCCCCCAAGGTATAGGCGCTATCGAGTAGATCGTGCGCCACGTGGGCGGCAACATCGGCGACGAGCACAATCAATTGGAAGAAGGTGCCGATAAAAATCACCGTAATCCGGGTCTCATCGCCAATGCCAACGTAGAGGATCAGAAGCGGGATCAGCGCGCTGACCGGCAGGTAGCGGACAAAGGTGATCATCGGCTCCAGCGCCGCCTCGAACAATCGAAAGCTGCCCATCAGGATGCCGAGCGGCACGGCGACGACCGCCGCCGTAAGCCAACCGATCAGAATGATCATCAAGCTGGCGCTCGCGTGTGTCCAGAGCGTGCCGTCCTGAACCATCACCGCCAGTGTACGCGCGACCTGATCGGGTGCAGGCAAAAAGAGCGAGTTGACGACTCCACCGTAGGTTAGGACGCACCAAGCCAGGATGATCAGCACAACGGTGGCAACCATCGCCCCAAGGTAGACCCGGCGCGGAATATTCTCCTGCGGTGTGAAGTAGCGGCGTAATTTGCGCGAACGTGAACGTGATCTCGCCGCTTGAACCGGGGGCGACTGTGTCGTTTGTTCGGTGACTGTGCTCATGATCCCTTCCTTCAGCCCCACACATCCCTATCAGCAATGCCCGGCAACGACACTATTGCGTCAACAGCGTGTTGTCAATAATATCGGCGGCTTTGAGCGACTCATCGACCTTGCCCTGAGCGGCCCAGAGGTCGATTGCAAACTGCGCCGTTTGGAAAGCCCCGCTATCCGCCGCCCCGAAAAACTGTTGGTTGTCCTCGGCGTCATAGTATTGGACGCCAGTCAAGGTGCTGGCGAAATCTTCCGGGTTCTCGAGCCAACCGCCGACCGCCTCAGCCATAATCTCAATCGCTTGGTTCTGGTTGGCTTGATAGAACTCAATCGCCTGCATCCAGCCGGCAATGACGCCTTGCACCTCGGTCTTGCGCTGCTCGATTACGTCTTGGCGAAAGATCAGCACGTCCACAATTAAGCCAGGCGTTTGGGAACTGTCGTGCAGGATCTGGCCGTTGGGCGATTCTTTGGCGCGCGACAACCAGGGTTCCCAAGTCACAGCGGCGTCAACCTTGCCGGCCACAAATGCTGCACCGGCATCATCTTGCTTCATGTTGACCAATTCAACGTCTTCGATTGACATGCCATTTTCTTGCAGGACATAGTTGATGTAGAAATCGGATACCGAGCCAGGGTTGAAAGCGACCTTCTTCCCCTTCAGGTCCGCTGCACTCGCGATGTCCGTGGTCGCCACAATGCCGTCACCGCCGTTGGACGTATCCAGGGCTAACACCGCTTTAAGCTGCAATTCCGGCTTGACGTAGAGGGCGAGCGCATCGAGCGTCGAGACCAAACCGTCGAGTTGACCGGCGGCCAGAGCAGCAAAGCGTAGCTTGGGATCTTCGATCTTGACCAGTTCAACCTGAATGCCATTCTGCTCGTAGTATTGGTTTTCGCGGGCAATAAACAGCGGCCCATAGCCGACCCAGGTGGAATAGCCGATCTTGAGCGTTGCTCCAGCGTCAGGCTGTGGAGCAGGAGTCGCAACCCGGCTATCTGCCGGTGCGTTTGCATTTGTCGAGTCCGCAGGCAGGGCTGCTTGATCGCCGGAGGGAGCCTGACCACAGCCCACGATGCTCAGCACGAGCAACACGACGACTGCGGTCAGGCGCCACGGCTGTCCAAGGTCTCGCATGGCGGGTATGCCTTTCAACTAGAATCTGTGCGGAATACAGTTTTCCGGATTATAAAAAAGAGCGTATGCAGAGAATATCTTCTCCGAATCCGCCATTTCACTGGAATGAAGCCATCGGGTTGGAGCGGAGACATGCCGCCAAAGGCATAACGAAGCGCCATTATAGGCGAGGTTTCATCACCCGTCAACGTGTAGCTGGTCGCTCTCTGTTTCGCACGGGATCTCTTTCACCATCGACTCCTGCGCCGAGCGTCGCTTGGGGTACTAAGCGATACAACCTCTATCGTCCTATTCACACATCTACCTAACCATGTTATAGTGCTGACACGGCGAATCCAGCGACGACAGCGTTGTCGTCGGCTGTTCGCCTTAACTAAATCATAACATATTCCTAACACAAAGCTGCAAGCAGATGACAACTTCGCCATCAATCCAGCGTACGAACCATCGCATCATCAGCCACGAACTACTCACCCCGGTCAGCCATATCGTCGGGTATGCCGATATTCTGCTCGAAGAAGCGAATGCGCAGGGAAGCGAGCAATGCGTCGCTGCCCTGCAACGCATCTTTGAGGCGGGTCACCGCCTCAGCGAACTGGTCGATGCCAGAATGAAGGCGCCGGGGTGGGCCGGGACGAGCGCCGATCTTGCCAGCCTTGACACAGAGTTGGTGCAACCTCTCGGTCAAATTCTGAGCGCCGGCGCAGAGTTACGCGAGCTGGCGGCGGATACGGCTTTCCCCGACTTTGCTGACCTGGATAAGATCACAAGCGCGGCGCAACACATGTGCGAACGGATCGGCAACCTGGCGAACCTAGCGCATCCTAGCCACACCGCCCAGGCTGTTGATCCGCTCGCTGCACTGGATACACAGCCGCCAGCTACGGACGGATCGGGTATGATCTTGGTTGTCGACAATAATCCGGCAAACCGCGACATCCTCTCTCGTCGCCTCGAAAGGTTGGGTTATACGGTCGATTGGGCTGAACATGGCCTCCATGCAATTGAAAAGCTCCAGGATCAGCCCTTCGATCTGATCCTGCTCGACATGATGATGCCGGAACTGGATGGCTATGCGATCCTCTCCCGCTTGAAATCCAATCCAAAGCTGCGGCACTTGCCGGTGATTATCATCTCCGCCAATCATGAAGTCGAAAGCGTAGCTGCTTGTATCGAACTGGGCGCCGAGGACTACCTGATCAAACCATTCAACCCGGTGTTGCTTGGCGCGCGAATTACGGCGGCCTTAAATAAGAAACGGCAGTATGACAGCGAACTCTCGTATCTGCACCAAATCGAGCAGGAGAAAAAGCGAGCCGATGATTTACTCCATATAGTCATCCCTATCGGAATAGCTCTCTCGTCGGAAAAGAATCTCAACAGCCTGCTGGAGAAGATCCTGCTCGGAGCCAGAGCGCTCTGCAATGCCGATGGCGGCACGCTTTACCTGCGCACCGATGACGATCAGCTCCAGTTCGTCATTGCGCGCACCGACTCGCTGGGCATTGCGATGGGCGGAGTGAGCGGCGACGATATCCCCTTTGCGCCCCTGCGCATGTATGATGAAGCCACTGGCGCCCCAAACGCACACTATGTAGTGACCCACGTAGCGCTGAATGGCGAGTCGATCAACATCCCTGATATCTACGCCATCGAGGACTTCGACGTTTCCGGTACAAGAAGCTTTGACCGGCAGACTGGGTATCGCACGATCTCACTGCTTACCGTACCGCTGAAGGATAACAGCAATCGGGTGATCGGCGTGCTCCAGCTACTCAATGCACAAGACCGCGCGACCGGCGCGGTGATCCCCTTCGATTCCGGCTTGCAGCAAATGATCGAGTCGCTTTCTGCCCTGGCCGCTATCGCGCTCGAAGCCTATGCTCGCGAGCAGCGCCTGTATAAGCAGATCGAAGACTTACGCATCGAGATTGACGAAATCAAGAAACAGCGCGAGGTCGCCGCAATTACTGGGAGCAAATACTTCCGCCAGTTGCAGGCGCAGACTCGTGAACTGCGGCAAAGCGCAAACGAAACAAGCGCTTCCCCAGCACTTCCTCACGACAGTGATCATACGACAGACGTTGTTCAGCAGAGTACGGGCGAACCGAGCGCTTCCCCAACAACGGCGTTTCCCCATTCAACCGCCGATAATGGTCATTCCCAAGCTCCACGCCACAAACTCGCCCCAGAGCGACGTGTTTATACTATTAACGACCAGCCAATCGTTGTCCGTGAGCAAGGGCCATCGCGCGGACAGGTCGTTCTTCTGATCCACGGCTGGTCGAGCTCCTGGTATGCGCTCTCGCCGCTGTTACCGACGCTCAGTGAGCGCTACCGCTGTCTAGCCGTGGATTTGCCCGGCTACGGCGAGTCGCCGCCAGGGCGCGGGCGAGCGACAATTGCTGGTTATGCCGACGTGCTCGCCGGGTTGATCAGGCAACTATCGGATCGTCCGGCCTTGCTGATTGGCCACTCAATGGGCGGCATGATCAGCCTGACCTTGGCCCTCAACCACCCAGACTTGGTCGAGCGGATGGTTCTGCTCTGCCCGACGATCAGCGGGCGCCTATCCTTGTTCATCCAGATGTTTATCTCGCCGGTCACCATGCTCGAACGCTTCAAGCTGGCGGATCGGCTGGTATCGGCCTTCGAGTCGCAATTCCTCGGCATCACCGACCGATTGATGCGCCCGGCCTCCTTCGCTGAACGGACTGGCATTACCGAACACGACTACCATCACCTGCGCCAGGATGCGCGCCGTCGGGGGCAGGGACTGGTGCGGGCCGAGTGTTACTCGGCTATGCAAAAGGGCGATCTGCGCGGCAAGTTGAGCCGGATCAAAGCGCCATCATTGGTGTTATGGGGGATGGAGGACAATACGGTTCCCCTGCGTGATGCCAGCGCTGTCGTAGACGAGTGGCCAGAAGCCGAACTACGAGTCATTCCCAAGGCCGGACACTGGCCGCAGTTCGAGACGCCGGTTGTCACGCAACGACATATCCGTGGGTTTCTCAGCACGCCGCTTAAGTTGCTCAAAGTCGAGTTCTAGCTGCGTTACCCTCGCCAAGCGGTGCTGCGATGCGCCGCCTGGCTTCTTTATCCTAGCCGCCTCGCTCGATCCAGCACAGTTCGCCACAAAAGCTAGTCTCATATTTTAATGTTACAATAATCAATACCAAAAGCTATTTGAGAGATGTCACGTTGGGACGTTGACACATTAATAGGTTCACACGTTTGAACGTTCGATCGGCGTTGATCGGCGTCTATCGGCAGCAATGTCCCGTTGCAGGTCGACAGGTTGGCACGTTCACACGTTGGCGCCATGAAAACAGCGTATCGGCGATTGTCCTGTTATACCAATTCGACTGAGATATTCCGCATCTTGTCATGCTGAGCCCTTCGGCTGCGCTCAGGACCGGCTCCGCGAAGGGTCTCAGCAGCAGCAAGCCGAGATGCTTCGCTTCGCTCAGCATGACATGCGTGGTTTTCATGTTGAATTGGTATTAGACCCCATGCGTGGCGCGCACACCGCCGAGATGAAAACAGCGTATCGGCTATCGGTCTATCGGCCTATCGGTCTACCCTGAAAATAGCTCGCGGTTCGCATCTTTGTTCGGGTTATTTTCATTCGCTCTGGTGTGCCGCAGGCTCACGATTAGCTATCGGCTATTTTTACATCAGTCTACAAGGGAGGTTGTATCTGTGAGAACTATCAGACGGTTGCTGCAAACAAAAGAAACGGAGATCTGTTCTGTCTCGCCTCATGCAACGGTTTATGAAGCCGTCGAACTAATGGCGGACAAAGATATTGGGGCAGTCCTGGTTCTCGAAGAAGGAAACCTCGTTGGCATTGTGACGGAACGAGACTATGCGCGAAAGCTGATACTCCAGGGGAAGGCTTCGAAAGAAACGCCCGTCAGTGAGGTGATGAGCCGGCGTGTGCTCTATGTCGAGCCCGACCAGACGGTCGAAGAATGTATGGCGTTGATGACCGAAAAGCATCTTCGCCATCTCCCAGTTATCAATGGCGACCAGTTGCTGGGCATCGTATCAATCCGGGATGTGGTCAAAGACATTATTTCCGACCGCGAGTTTCTCATCGAGCAATTGGAACACTATATTACCGACCGTCGGCCTGGTATAGCTCCCTGAACGTCTGTATGACTGCCTCCGATGGTCAAAGCACGAGAGCAATGAGCGCACATATTGTGCGCTCGTTTCATTCCTGCATGTCCCAACTCGACGCGGATGACGCAGTATGTTCAGCCGTTACGCGCATATCGTCGAGACCATCGCCAGTTTCGATCAATTCTTTCAACCGTTGAGTAAAGCGTGCCGCCGGCGCACCATCAATAATATCGTGATCGAAGCTGATTGTCGGGCTGAGATATTCGCGGATGGCGATTTGTCCGCCGATCACGCCGGGTTTTTCACCAATACTGCCCAATGTGATCGCCAACGTGTGCGACGGCATCTCAATCTCTCAACTTTACTGAACCCAATCAGGCTTGGGCTGCGTACTGTAAGAAGCCTGTGAGGGCGGCATTGAACTCGGCGCGAACTGCTGCGGATGCTGGCAGTGGACTTTCGGGAAAGCCGCGCATGACGTGTGCGTCGGGTAAATATGCTGCCAGTTGTTCAACAGTTGCACGCGGGTGATAGAGCGTCTCTGGCTCGGCGGGAACAAGGGCGACAGCGATTGGATGCTGAGCTAGCGCGCGGAGGTCATCGTTGTGTACGCCGCGCAGAACGGCGCCGTCAAGTAGGTCGGTTGCTGTAGCGCGCAGCACTGTCGCGGCGGCTTGTGACTCAAGCATGAGAAACGACTCGGCCAGGTGTTGATCGTGCAGCAGGGCCGCATCCCACGGAAAGCCCGCTCGCCCAGAAGCGAGATGCGGTACGCCATCGGTACCCAGCCGATCGAGATAGGCAGCAGCGCCCTCCCGCTCGATGAATTGCGCCGAATGCTCGAATGACTCGTATAGGGCAGCATTGAGCGGCGCAGCAGGCCAACACAAGGCAAGTGAATGAACTCGCTGCGGTGCGGCGAATATAAGGCGCAGCGGAGCAGCCGTTCGAGCCAGCTACAATGTGAACCTGCTCGGCTTGCGCTGCCTCCAAGACAGCTAACAGATCGGCGGCTTCGACCTCCCAGGAGTGGGCCGCAAAACGCGCGGTGGTGCGATCCACGCCGAAGCGACGGTCCGTGATGAGCGTCCGGTACCCGGCGGCGACAAGGTCAGGAGCGATACCGGGAGTGAGCCAGAAACGCTCGCTGTCATCGGGTCGAAGAGCCCGCCGTGAACCAGCAAGACCGCCGCTCCATGACCAATGTCGTTATACCAGAGTTAAGTCGACTCGCATGGAAGAAAAGGCATAACAATACAGTCCTTTGCCTTCACTCAGTTCGTCACATCCCAAACACCCGGTGGATGGACTGTACCGCCCGATCACCGTCGTTCACAGCCACAACCAGTGAGATGTTGTTCTCGGTGCTGCCCTGCGCAATCGCGATGACGTTGATGCCTTCCGCTCCCAACGCACCGAAGACTTTACCGGCGATGCCTGGCGTGCCGCGCATCCCTGAACCCACTACCGCAACGATCACAACCGGCTCCAACACTTCGATATGCTCGACATCTTGGTGCGAGAAGTCGCTCGTCAACTCGTGGCGTAACTCCGCAACCGCGGCTGCCGAATCGCACCGCGGCGCCGCCAGGCAAACGCTCTGCTCGCTACTGGACTGACTGATCAGGAGCGTGTTTGCGCCCGCCCGCGCCACCGCCGCGAAGATCCGGGCCGCCACTCCGGGCGTACCCAGCATCCCTGGCCCGCCCACGGTGATAATGCTGACATCGCCGATAGCGGTAACGGCTTTGGCCGTGCCCGGCACGGCGTCAGCGCTGATCCGGGTGCCAGAGTGCTCCGGGTTGAAGGTATTCAGGATGCGAATCGGAATCTGGCGCTGGACGACTGGGCGTACGGTTTTTGGATGGAGAATGTTGGCGCCGTAGTATGAGAGTTCGGCCATTTCGATATACGAGAGCGCGGGCAATGTGTGCGCATCGGGGACGATCTTGGGGTTGGCGGTCATAACCCCGTCAACCTCTTTCCAGAACCAGACCTCGTCGGCATCGAGTGAAGCCCCGAGTATTGCACAGGAATAGTCGCTGCCGCCTCGCCCTAATGTCGTAGTCACACCAGAGCGGGTCGCACCAATAAACCCGGTCACAACGGGAATGATGTGGTGTTCGAGTAAGGGCTGCAGGCGTTGGCGAGTCCGCGCCTGCGTCTCGTCCATCAACGGGTTCGCCTCCCCAAAGCGCTCATCGGTAATGATTAACTCAGTCGCGTCCATTGCCACAGAGTCCATCCCCGCACTCCGTAACGCGGCGGCGATCAAACGTGCATTACAGCGCTCGCCCTGGCCGCTGATCAGATCAAGCGCGCGGGGTGTAAGCTCGCCCAGAATAGAGATGCTGCGCGATAACTCACTGATATAGTCGAACAAGATACGCAGTTCCGGTTCGAGCGCGTTGCACTCGGCTGGTGTCAGCAAACTCGCGGCAGCGCGCATATGCAGCTTGATCAGTTGCGGGGCAATCTCGGCCATCGCGTGCCCCTCGCCCGCGACGGCGGCATGTGCGGCCTTGATCAACGTGTCGGTTGTCCGCAGGTCGGGGGCATTCATCGCCGAGACCACAAGAACGACCTGGTGTTGCTGCGCCTCATTGCGCACGATTTCCACTACTTGACGGATGGCGTCGGCGCTCCCGACTGACGTACCGCCGAATTTCATAATAAGGCGCATAACACCTCCTTATTGCACAACGAGATCGCGACTCAAAGCCAAGGAAATAGGTTCGCTGTGCTCCGTTCACAACCTGGTATAACAGCCAGCATAAAGGGAATGCAAACAGGCGGACCTGCTTGCATTCTCACCTCTTTCCAGACTGGAGAGCTGCATATCGTTCAGGGAGTCCTTGGCTTAGGGGATCAACAATATCTTTCCTGCCGTCTCGCGTCCTTCTAAAGCACGGTGAGCCGCTGCAACCTCACTGAGCGGATAGGTTCTGTCGATGCGCAAGGTCAGCTCACCGGCGGCCAGCCAACCAAAGAGGTCATTGGCGCGCCAATTGAGTTCCTCGCGGGTGGCGATGTAGTGCGCCAGGGTGGGGCGGGTGAGGAACAGCGAGCCTTTGGCGTTGAGAATGCTCGGATTGAACGGCGGGATGGGGCCGCTGCTCTGACCGTAGAGCACTAAGTAGCCACGGGGACGCAAACTATCGAGACTGCCCTCAAAGGTTGACACGCCAACCGAGTCGTAGACGACATCCACGCCGCGCCCGTTCGTGAGCGAGCGTACCGCAGCCGCAAAATCCTCCTGCTTGTAGAGGATGACTTCGTCGGCGCCGGCAGAGCGCGCCAGTTGCGCCTTCTCCTCGCTGCCCGCCGTCCCGAAGACCCGCGCGCCGAGCTTCTTTGCCATCTGGACGAGCAATCGGCCAACCCCGCCCGCAGCTGCGTGGACCAGGGCGGTATCGCCAGCTTTGAGCGGGAAGGTGCTGTGCGAGAGATAATGCGCAGTGAAGCCCTGCAACATTGCCGCTGCCGCCTGTTGCATGTCAAGTTGAGCGGGTACACGGACGAGCTTCTCGGCGGGCGCTAGGGCATATTCGGCATAGCCGCCCGCTGCCAATGCAGTCGCGACCTGATCACCAGTGGTAAACTCGCTGACGTCTGGCCCAACGGCGTCGATGACCCCGGCCACTTCCAGGCCTGGCGTGAATGGTCGCGGTAGAGGGTATAGCCCAGTGCGGTGGTAAATGTCGATGAAATTGACGCCGACTGCTGCGACTTTCACTCGCACCTGACCTGATCCCGGTTCGGGCAGCGGAACCTCCGCATAGCTGAGTTGTTCGGTTCCGCCTGTTTCATGGACTCGAATGGCATACATTGCTTTGTCACTCCTGCTTATTTGCGCTTCTTCTTCTTGGCTTTATTCGCTTTGCGTGACGCCGCTTCCATTTTGCGTTTACTTTTCCTTTTTGAAGCCTTTTTCGCATCTGAAGACGGCGCGGGCGCCGAGGCGGCGCTGGGCGGGGGCGGCGGCAATGGCGCAGGGCGTCCGGTTAGCGAGGCGCGCAGATTCGCCTGGCTCTGTTCCCAACGCCGCGTCGACTGTTCGACCAGCGGATCACCTGGCTCCGGTTCTTGCCCGAATTCGGCCAGAACTGTCGACCAGTCGCCATGCACCATCTCGTCGACAGCGCCCAACTCAAAAGCGCGGCGCATCAATGGCAGCGACTCGACGGCGTTCAAATCCATAAAAGCATCGATCACCGAACTGTTGACCCATACCTGCTCGGTATCAGCGCGGCGCAGCACATCATTGAGGGTTTCGACAACCTGGTCCTGCAACTCGGGATTCGCAACGCCGACTTTGCCCAGAATTTCGGCTGCTCTGGCTCGGCCAGTAACCCAGCGCGTTCGGTCAAGCAGATATTGCCGGAGCGGTTCGAGCGCGGGCGCACTGGCATCGCTCATGATCGTGCTCAGGGAGGTGTCGTTCCAATCGTCATCGATGTCGAGGAGCGGGACAAGATCGGCGACAACTGCGCTGGCATCTAGGTTTTGCAGCACCTCCAGTGCATGGGTCGGCGCCCAGACTTCCGTGGTGTTGCTCATCGCCGTATTGAGATCCCGATCACGGGCCATCCGTACCAGGTCGGGAACGTGCGCTTGAGTCAAACCTAGTTTGGCGATCTGGGCCTCTGTCTTGTTGCCGGTGCGGTCTGGCTCGCCAATGCGCAGCAACTCGTTCACGGGCGGCGGGTAAGGCCCAGCACTCGGCGTCAGGGCAAGCAGCACATGGGTGCGCACTGGCCGCTCCGGGTCGCTGCCATCGCCGCCCCAATCGCGGTCGCCCCAAACTAAATCCGCGGCATCCAGCGGCGCGGTCTCAAGGTCGAATTCATCATCTTCGTCGCCAACCCCAAACGCATCATCCTCGTCATCCCAATCCGCCTCGTCGGGATATTGTCGTGGCGGATGGGCGGGCGCCTGGACGATATGCGGCTCGCGGAGGGCTTTGTCGCGCTCTTCGATCTGCTCGACACGCACGGTGAAGTGATGCTCGTCGCCATAATCGAAGAGATAGAGAAAGGTCGCGCCGACTCCCAACTCAAGGCTATCCAAAGATGCCTGTTTGGCCAGGCGTTCATCCGGGCTGCCGTCGCTCATCGCCGCGTACTCGCTAGTCCGATCCCAGGGCTTCCCACTCATAAAGAACGAGTAGGGATGATCAGCGTCCCAATCGAATGCCTCCTGAATCGCAAGATGCAGATCGGCCAGGGTATGTCGCTCGCCAAGGTCAATAATCGCGGGGTTGTCAGCGGATGATACATAAGCGACACGCAGCTTGAAGATACGATGCGCCATATAATAGATAACTCCTTGCGATTGGTGTGCTTTTTATCTCTAAATACGGATAGCCAATCGTGTATGTTTTAGCATATCCAGGCCGCGTTTGCGTTCTCTTGCAAACTGTGCCTATACTATAACAGGTTTCTCTTGATCGAATGTTATACTCTGGCCGAGTAAGGAGGCGTTGCGTGTGCCGAATCTGTTTCCGCGCATTTATTTTGCACGCTATGATGAGAGTGATGACTGTCATTTCTATACCTGTCCACGCTTGACCACCCATGTCGATGACGCAGCGATTGCCGCCATTGGTCAGATTTTCCTCGAAGAATTGCCGCCCAGCGGTAGGATTCCCGACCTCATGAGCAGTTATCGTAGCCACATCCCCCCGCTCCTGCCCGTAGAACGGCTGGTTGGGCTGGGGTTGAACGAAGAAGAAATGCGCCACAATCCCCAACTCGACGAGATCTTGATCCACGATCTGAATCGCCAGCCGCAGTTGCCCTTCGCGGATGCCAGCTTCGACGGCGTCTTGTGTACCGTCTCAGTGCAATATCTCACTCGCCCGATCGAAGTTTTTAGCGAAGTAGGTCGAGTCTTGCGCCCAGGTGCGCCTTTCATTGTCAGCTTCTCCAATCGATGTTTTCCTAGCAAGGCAGTCCAGATTTGGATGGCAACGAACGATGCACAGCATCTTCAATTGGTTCAGTTGTATTTTCTCCATACCAGATGCTTCGAGCGCATCAAAGCGTTAGATCGCTCGCCATGCCGCTGGGTGAGCGATCCCTTATTCGCCGTTGTCGGGCGGCGCGTGGTATAATCAGGAGCCAGAAAGCCGCAGTTGAGATTTGGACCGGATGCACCCTGTGGCGAGTGCAATCTGGTTTTTGGTGAATGACATTTTATTGATAATGGAGTTTTTTTATGCCCTCTATACCACCACGACCAGTTCAGCTTGCTTGTCCAAACTGTAACTCGCCGGTGCGCGCCAATCTCTTTACAGTGATCGATGTTGGGCAACAACCAGAACTCAAGGCGGCATTGCTGGCTGGTCAATTGAACATCGCGGTCTGTACGAACTGCGGCACTGCGAGTATGCTTGGCAGCCCTATTATTTACCACGACTCAACGAAGCAGCTTTGCCTAGTTTATTTCCCGCAAGAGTTGAACGCTCAGCCCGATGAGCAGGAGCGCTTTATTGGCGAGGCGACTAACTTCCTCGTCCGCAGTTTGCCGCCCGATGCGCCGCGAGGCTATTTGCTTACGCCGCGCCGCTTTATGTCGTTAGCCTCGCTGATGGACACAGTCCTTGAGGCCGATGGCATCCCGCGCGAGGCGCTGGAAAAGCAACGGCAGCGAATCGACCTGATCGGACGACTCGCCGAGGCGCTGGACGACGAAGAACAACTCAAGCGCTTGGTCGAGCAAAATAAAGACGCGCTGGACTATGAGTTCTTTGCGACGCTAAGCGCGTTTATCGATGCCAGCGCACAAGAGCAGCGCGACGAATCGGTGGAACTGCTCAACCGTTTGCGTGATACACTGGTTGAGTTGACCGGCTTCAGCCCAGAGGGCGACGAGGTCGATGTTGACCTGATTGAAGTGATCAAACAACTGGAAGACGCCAACAGCGAAGAGTTGGAGGCTATGATCGCCGAGTTTCGCCCGGTTATCGACTACGGCTTTTTCCAGGCTTGGACGGCGCGGATCGAAGAGCTTGAAAAAGGCGGCGAAAAAGAGGCAGCCGACCGTCTTGTTGCGCGCCGCAGCATCATCCTCGAAACCGTCGAGCGAATGGATAAAGAGGCGCAAGTGATGTTCGAGGCTGGCGTTGGACTGCTGCGCGAGGTGTTGGAAGCTACCGACCTGCGCGCTGCCCTGGAAGAGCGGGTCAGCCAGATCGATGAGGCGTTTTTGCTCGTGCTCTCGGCCAATATTAACGCTGCAGAGCGCGCAGGACAGCAAGATATGGTGAACCGCCTCCAAGAGATCGGCGAGCTAGCGAACGAAATCGTGCAAGCTCGCATGACGCCCGAGGAGCGCTTCATCAACGAGCTGTTGATGACCGAGACCGCCCAGGAGAGCACACGGATGCTTCGCCAGCGCGCGGCACAGGTCACACCCGCAATGGTCAAGCAGTTGAATGAAATGGCCGACGAATACGAGAAACGCGGCATAAAGCCGACGAGCGAGCGTTTACGCCAACTTGCCCGCGAAGCCAGCGCAATGCTCTTCTGATCGGGTTGTGGATATAATGTGGATAGATTTGTTTGGGCAGACCTCTGCGTCTGCCCAATGTTTGTGTCTACGCCTTAATGCCGGTTATTACTCCATCGCTGTTGAACAGACGTTGCGCAGTGCTCGATGCTCACCAATTTGCTACGTTTGATTTTTCTTCATTTGCTCGCCTGGGCCGGCAGGCTTTTCGTGGCGCGCCCCGCGCCTGACGCAGCGCCGCGACGCATCCTGGTGATCAAGCCGGACCATCTGGGCGATGTGCTGCTGGCTACTCCGGCGCTACAGCAATTGCGCCAAAACCATCCCCAAGCCCAGATCGTCGCCCTGGTCAATCCGAGTTCCGCCGTGATCCTGCAGTCCAACCCTGATCTGGACGGGTTGCTCACCTTACCCTTCCCCGGCTTTGTACGGCAGCCAATGCCGCCGGCTCATCCGCAACACGTAATTCCCGGTTTGCGACTTCTTGCTCCGTATGTCATGCTGTTCCGCTACGCCGCCCTCGTCCGCGCCGGCAACTTCGATACTGCGCTATTGTTTCGCGATGATCATTGGTGGGGGGCGGCGTTGGCGTTGCTGGCTGGTATTCCCAAACGGATTGGCCACGCCGTACCCGTATGTCGACCTTTTCTGACCACAGCTCTGGATTGGAACCCGCAGCAGCATGTCGCCGCACAAGAGCTCGCTGTTGCAGCAGCAGCCGACGAGAAAAGGCAAGCGGCTTATCTACAGTCGCTTCATATCTTTTCGTTACGCTTCGATCCCGCTCCCGCCGATGTCGCCTGGGCCACGGATTGGCTGGTGCAGCAAGGTGTGCGACCAGACGAACGACTCGTTGTTATTCATCCGGGTACGGGCGGGCCGACCAAGCATTGGCGCGCAGAGCGTTGGGCTGCGGTAGCCACAATGCTGACCGCCCAATCTGACATCCGAATTGCCCTGACCGGCGGCCCCGCCGAGGAGGCGCTGGTGAGCGCAGTGACCGCCGCAATGCAGCGGGCGACGCTGACTTTGGCGGGGCAAACCAGCATTGGGCAATTAGCGGCGCTGCTCGGGCGCGCGGCGCTGGTTCTCGGCGTAGACAGCGGGCCGCTGCACCTTGCCGTGAGCCAGAGTGTACCAACGATCCACCTGTTTGGCCCAAGCGATCAAAAACGCTTTGGACCCTGGGGCGATCCCGCCCGCCATCGCGTCGTACGGGCCGGGCTTTGGTGCAGCCCATGCGGGGTGTTTAGCGCCTGCCCGCGCCACACTGATCCGCCGGAGTGCATGGAAGCTATCGCGGTAGACGATGTCATCCGCGCCGCGCGCAGCCTGTTAGCTTGAGCAAACGCTGCAACCTGCCGACGCATTCCATCGTCATTTGTTGTGAAAGGAGGGAACAGGAGAGCTTTCCTACACACAACGCCCTTCCTGTCTGAGGAAAAATTATGGTTGTACAGAGAATTCTGCTTACTCTTGCCCTCATTCTCCCGCTGGGCTTGATCATCTCACTCTGGGTGGCGCACAACAGTATTGTCACGATCATCCTGGCGCTCCTCGAAGTGGCCGTTCTGTCGATGCTACCGAGCCATGGAGCTGACGAAGTTGTTCAGATGTAAGCTCGTTTCACCCCGCCTCATCTCAACCCCCGCGCCGCTGTTGGTTGAAAACTTCATACAACATGATCCCCGTTGCCACCGCTAGATTGAGCGAGTCGCTTCGCCCTGCCATTGGGATGCTCACGACCTTATCGCAGAGCGCTTGCTGTTCGATAGTCAATCCCTGCCGTTCGCTCCCCATTAGGATAACCAGCGGGGTTCGATATGAAACCGCCTGGTAGTCGTATTCCGCCCCGCCAGAGGCGCCGATCAGGGTATAGTTGTGACGACGTTTCCAGGTGGCGAATTCTGTGAAGCTCGCCCGCACCAAGCGCTGGGCGAAGATCGCACCCATGCTCGCCCGTAACGCCGTCGGGTCGTAGGGGTCGGTTGTGTGATCAAGCAGGATCACCCCCGTTCCGCCAACCGCATCGCATGTCCGCAAGATTGTGCCCAGATTCCCGGGATCTTGTACAGTGTCGAGCGCTACCCAACCGATGCCTGTCTCATTATCCAAGCAGACCTCGTCTATCGTCTCCCAGCGCTGGCGCACTAGCGCGCCGAGTCCCTGGGGGCCATCGCGGGAAGAGATGCTTCTGAAGACCGCCGCAGTCACCTCTAGGCAGGGGTGTCCCGCGTGCGTCTGCGCTTCGATAAGTTCGCGCGCCAATGGGCTGTTGAGCAGTTCGGGGGCGACGATCAGCAACTCCACCGGCGCAGCAAGTTGGATCGCCTCGACCACCAGGCGAATGCCCTCGATAAAGAAGAAGCCGCTGCGCTCACGCTCTTTCCGCTGACGCAAAGCGCGGATCTGTTTGATAGCAGGGTTGCTGGAGCTGGAGATCATTGTCATTACAGTAATGACCTTTTGGACAGGATTAATACCAATTCGATGTAGATATTCCGCATCTTGTCACCCTCCCCTTCGGCTCCGCTCAGGATACGCGAAGCGAAGGGTCTCAATAGCAGTGAGCCGAGATGCTTCGCGGAACCAGTCCTGAGCGCAGCCAAAGGGCTCAGCATGACATGCGTGGTTTTCACGTCGAATTGGTATAACAGGATTTACAAGCTCATGTAATGTACAGCACTCTTGCTATGCCTAATGAATTTTGACAATCAACGGGGGAATGGTGACGTAGTGCCGCCTTCAGGCGGTTTGAAGGCAGCACAACCGCCTAAAGGCGGTATTACAAGGCCCTTTGCCCATGACCGATTTTGATCATCAAATTTCATTGGGAAGCTATGCATTTTGCGCGATGTGCATCAAGCCTCAATCCGGCGAAGGTGCGTAGCGTATGTGCTTGGATATATTCTGCATCTGGGTTATCTGTATCATTTGTGGATTCCTATCCGAGAGGCGGCAGCCCGCCTTGCAGGTCAGTCTTGTGCATTTTACACCGTCGGTTGGGCCACGCCTAAGTGCGCCATTGCCTGCTCGATCAGCGGTCTGCGGTCGCGCGTGAAGGCAAAGCGCGCCAGCCGCGATTTTGCGCCGCCTGCGCCATGCTCGATCTCCAAAACATCGACCAGCAGGCGGCGACGCAGTTGGATGCGCTGAATCTGGCCTGGATCCAATCGCCAAGCACGGGTGCGAAACCAAGCTTCGTAGGTGAAAAGCAGTACCGCGCCGGTCAGCACCAGGTAGCCATAACGCCCGCTCGCTCCCTTGATATTTTGAGCCTGGCAGTTGACACTGAGTTGCGCCAGCAACCCATCGTCGAGCAGAGCGGCGTGCGCCGGAGGCAGATGATCGGACTGGCGGATTGGACGCACGAAGCTCTTCAACCAGGCAAAAACGGCTTTGAGGGTAAACCAGGCCCAGCGCAACAACTGCGGCACGAAGACCACGATCAGGATCAGAAGAGCGATACTAATCACATTGGCCGCGGTGGGATAGCGCAACGCCAGAAACGCAATCACTGCCACCGCCAAGTCTTCGAGTAAGCTAATCGCGATGTTGCTGAACGTCTCCGTCGGGCTGGTAACATTCACTGTCGTGCGGGCTCCGGCTTTGCCGCCGTGGGAAAGCAGCGCCACCACCCCGGCGACAACAGCGGCAAACACGCTAGTTTCCGGACTTGCGCCGGTCAGTCCGGCGGTCGTTTCAACCAGTGTTGGGTCAAGGCTGGTGAGGCTGGCAGTCGCGATCACGATTGCGCCGATGGGCCGTATGACAGTGTGGATCAGATCCCAGAGGTTATCGATGAAGGCGATCTTGTCGGCAAAGAACTCGATCACATATAGCACACCAGCGCCGATCAGCACCGGCAGTTCAGCCAGAAACTGCAATCCGGCCGGCGCATCTGGCGCCCACCCCAAACGAATGCTTAGGCCAACGACCAGGATCGTCAGATAGAGGTTGATCCCAGATGTCAACGCAAGCGGCAGGATCGTGCGCAATACCTGCAATGCCTCCATGAACACACTCCTCAATGCACTTTTTCGGCAGCTATGCAGCATATCCACATGCTGCCGCATGGACTCTGCGCCTGGCCGATCACGGCAAGACCTTGCTGGGATTCAGCCGCCCCGTTGGGTCGAATCGGGCCTTGATGGCCTGCTGGAGCGCGACTCCATCGCGGCCCAGCGCCGCCTCAATAAACGGCCGCTTCAGGACGCCGATACCGTGTTCGCCCGACAGAACGCCACCCAAATCCAGCGCGACGCGAAAGATCGCCTCTGCCGCCGCCCAAACCCGCGTGACCTGCGCCGGATCACGGCTGTCGAACAAGATATTGGGGTGGAGATTGCCA
>JAKSDJ010000225.1 GCA_022360155.1 Chloroflexales bacterium
GAACGATAGATCCTGAATGGCTTGCCGCAGACTATCGACAGTGACGCGGGACTCGTCCGGAGCGACAGGAATTTGCATCTGGCCTTCCAGATTAGCATGTACGACAATGCTGATATCGCCCCAGGGGAGTCCATTAGCAGGCCGATTCGCATTAAGCCAGTCTCTCACCTCAAGCAGTGATCGCAGATTGGAAATTATACGGGCTCCAATAAAGTTGAAATACTGGGTAGCGGATCTGTAAAACCGATCCCCACTCCCCATAATGAAAACAATATCCTCCCTGGCGGCCAGGTCTCTACGAGCCCACCACGCAATTCGACTATTTTGCTGCCGATACAGTTGCTGTTGGGTCACGCCAAGATCCCGACTGGCTTTTGTGATTAACGTTCTCACAGTATCGCGATACGTGGTTTTCATGCGATTAAGCAGGGCCGGTTCACCGCCAAGTCGGGTATCGATCAGTCGCCACCCATTGTTAACCATTCTAAGCCAGCTATTCAGCATGCTGACCAACAAGCTCCGGTCGACAGTACGATAACGCAGATACTCTCTACTGGCGTTCCAAAACTGGATCGTAAGCTCGATAAATTCGCGCACATCACGACGGTTTCCTTCTCCCTCCAATTGCAGGTTAGGGATTGTTCGCCTCAGCAACGGCATGCCTTGCACTACTTGTATTTGCTGTTGTGAAGGAACCTGACCATGCTGCACCACATGCGTCAACTCGTGCGCCATCAGCCGCTGCCCCGGTGCTGTTCCTGGCTGGTACTGCCCCGCCCCAAAATAGATATCCTGCCCACTGGTAAATGCCTGCGCATTGAGGCTCTTCGCCGCACCAGCCGCCCGCGAGTCGCTATGCACCCGCACGCCGCTGAAGTCCTGCCCAAAGCGCGGCTCCATGGTTGCGCGTGAGGCTTCGGACAGGGGCTCGCCGCCGCCCCGGCTGGAATTGATGTAGCTCTCGATGCCGGGCGTAACCGCGGGGGTCTGACCCGGGGCCGCCTGCGCCTGCAGCATCTCGGTCTCGCCCTCCCTCTGTGGTTGCAGCAGGGATTCTGATGTGATGGGCTCGTCCGCCTCGGCCATCTGCCGCTGCGCCCTCGGCAGTATCGCGTCAGTCGGGTGCTCTTCATCGTCGTATTGCGGCTGCACCATGGGCTCCTGGGTGGCGGTAGTCTCATCCTCGTCCCTCTGGCGCTGGAGGGCGGGCGTGTGGTCTGGCTCTGGCGCCTCGTCCTCGGCTATCTGGCGCTGGATCGATTGAGAAGATGGTGATACCTCGTCTTCTCCCGCCATTTGCCGCTGCGCTATCATCCCCTGGCTGCTGCCGGGTGCTTCCTCGTCTGTGCTTTGCCGCCGAACCGCTGGGCTTGCCGGGCGGGATATCTGGTCTTCATTCGTCCCTGGAGGCTGTGGCATATGCGTGACCCGATCCGCCACCTGATCCGCCTCTTGCTCGTAGACATCGTCGGGTGCGCCGACCGTGAGCTTGGTCTGCACGGGTGCGCCGAGCATGCGGCTCAGCCGGGCGTTACCGACGCTGCGCTGGACCGCGCTGCTCATGCGTGCGCGACCGGGAACCCCGCCCCGCTGCACGGGCATCCGCATCAGGTCGGCGGCGCGGGCCGCGGAGGGCTTGCCGTTGGGGGGTGGCAGCGCTGACGTCGTCATCTGGGCAGCCGGAGATGGCCCGCCGGCTCTCTCGGCGGTCTCAGGTTGCTTTTGCACCACGGGCTGGCGCTCAGCCGGTTCCGGGGCCTTGGTTTGTACTTTCGTCTTCGACATCACTGCCCTGCTATGGAATACGATGGAACGTGCCGCCGCACGATTGTGCTGGATGACCGATTGCTATGGTCGGATGGAACTGCGTGCAACTATGGGTGCGCCAGATACGCGCTACCGGACCTAGTTCAGGTCGGGTTGAGCCAAGCTGCAGCTTGGGAAGCGCGGACTGAGGCGTTGGCACGACTGAGAGCGCAGTCTTAGCTTGTGAATATGCATGAGTTTTGTTGGTCATAGCAATCTGCAAGTATTTCTTTCACCAAACCGTTGAAGCGAGCAACGAGCGTGGCAAGCGCATGGCGCATGCTTTTCTCCAGTTGGCGATCATGCTCCAAAGAAGCTATACTGCCTCTATCTCAAGCAAAGGAGCCAAGCAATGTTTGCAATCGAATTCCAGGCGCGCGTTAAAGATGGCGTGATCGAGATTCCTGCGGAATACCGCGACCAACTTACTGAGTCGGTGCGAGTGATTATCCTGACTCAGGACCAAGCCCAGAAAACTGGTATCATCGCGCGGCTAATCGCGCATCCGATCGATGATCCGACATTTGTCCCGCTCACCCGCGATGAGATCTACCAAGATCGCGCGTAGTTGCTGTTACCACAATGAGGCACGGGAACAGGGAACAGGGAACAGACTAATGCACAAGAACATTCGCTGTTCATCGAAACGGTAACGTGCTCCCAAACCTCGTCATAGCGCACAAGGACAAGTCGTGACCGCTCTTGCTTCTACACAACTCCTTTTTATCGATACCAACGTATGGCTCTATGCGCTCATTACCGGACAAGATCCAACCAAAGCGCAGAAGGCGCGGGCACTCGTCGCACGAAACAATACCATCATCGTCAGCACCCAGGTGATCAACGAAGTGTGTGTCAATTTAATCAAACGTGAGCACTTCACCGCCGCTCAGACACGCGATGTCATCAATGATTTTTACGCTGTTTACAGCGTAGTTGAGCTTAGGCAATCCATGTTTGTCGCTGCTACGACGCTACGCGAGCAGTTTACGCTTTCCTACTGGGACAGCTTAATTGTTGCGAGCGCGCTTGCAGGTGGCGCATCAGTGCTGTACTCGGAAGACATGCACAATGGTCTACTTGTTGATCAGCGGTTGACGATCATGAACCCTTTCACATAACCTCATATCGATCGGGCGGGCATCACAGCGCCCCTGCGCAATCCGCGTATTCCGCATGAAGCCCTGCAACGCGCTGCGCTGAATTGGGATTGCGTGGCACGCATCACACCGCAGCGCGGACAACCGTGGGATTGCCGTTGGGCAGGGGCAGCGCCGATATCGTCGTCTGGACAACCGGAGACGACCCGACGTTTTTATCGGGCGTCCTTGGCTTGTTTTTGAACGATTGGCCCTGACTTCGCCTTGTCTGGGGCCTCGGCCTGGGTTTTGATCTTGGCCATCGCATTAAGTCCCAGAATCAAATGCTTTCATTTTCAACTGCGCAAAACAAAGGGTGTTACAACTCCTGTGCCACCGTGTACGGTAATCAGATATTCTCCCAGCCATCCGGCCGTGAAAAAGCTCTCAGCTTGACGTCCCAAAGCCACAGGTGAGATGAGGCGTTGCCCAGAAATGTCGAGTGGTGCGAGGTAGAGTTCAAGTTCTGGTAGGGGTTCGCCTGAGTCAGAGAAATCCATCCCGGGCATTTCTGTCTGCCAGGCCAGGGCAAATCGTTCATCTTTTGCCGGGAACCCGCGCAGCCAGCGAAACGTATGGGTCGGGGCCAGTTGCGTTAGCGTCTGTACTGTTCCAAGCGGCGTTAGATCTGACTCAAAGGTCTGTAGATGGATTGCTCTGCTCGCTCTATTGATCCACAACGCCACGTAGTGGTTTTGTAACCAAAAGAGCTGTGGA
>JAKSDJ010000839.1 GCA_022360155.1 Chloroflexales bacterium
AACGTAGCGCCGCCTTATGAAATTTGACAATCAACAGGGGGCGTCTACGTGCCGCCTTTAGGCGATTTGACGGCAGCACAGCCGCCTGAAGGCGGCACGACGAGTGTCTTCCCTCATTGCCGGCTCTGGTCGTCGAAATTCATCAGGTAGGCCGCAGACGCTAGTAGATCGGCACGGAGCGAGTATAATAGTTCTGCTTTGAATGCAAGCTCAGGCAGAGATTTGAATGTCCAAACGCGCCAACGTGCTCACGTGCTCACGTGTTTAGTCAGGGGAAACGAATATGAAACTAGATGTTGGTATCACTGTTGATGCGAACCCGCTGCCGACGATGGTGCAGGTCGCGCGCGCCGCCGAAGAGTTGGGCTTCGCTGGGATCTGGACGCCGGAGACGGGCCACAACCCTTTTCTGCCCCTGACGCTCGCCGCCGAACACACGCAGCGGATCGAGATGGGTACGGCGGTGGCGATTGCTTTCCCGCGCAGCCCAATGGTCACAGCCCAGATCGCCTGGGATCTAGCGGCCTATTCCGAAGGGCGCTTTATTCTCGGGCTGGGCACGCAGGTCAAGGCGCACATCGAGCGGCGTTTCAGCACGACCTGGGACGCGCCGGTTGCGCGCCTGCACGACTATATTCAGGCATTGCGCGCGATCTGGGATTGCTGGCAGAACGGAACCCGGCTCAACTATCGGGGCAAATACTATCAGCACACACTGATGTCGCCGTTTTTCAATCCTGGCCCCATCGCGCATCCGAACATCCCAATCTATATCGCCGGTGTGAACACCAACCTGGCCAAGCTTGCGGGCGAACTATGCGATGGCTTCCACGTTCATCCGCTCAACAGCGCGCAGTACATCCGCGAGGTGGTGCAGCCGAATATTGCGGCTGGTGCAGCGCAAGCAGGGCGCGACCCGGCTGCGGTTGCGCTGGCGGGCAGCGTTTTTGTGATTACCGGGACCGACTCGGCAATGACCGAAAATCTCCGCACTATGGTACGCCAGCAGATCTCTTTTTATGCATCGACGCCAACCTACCGCGTCGTCCTGGCGACCCATGGCTGGGAAGAAGTTGGCAACGAGCTGTCGCGTCTGGCGGCCATGCAACGCTGGAACGAGATGCCGGCCCTGATCAGCGATGAAATGTTGCACGCTTTCGCCGTCGAAGCGCCGCCGCACCAACTCGGCCAGGCCCTGCACGAGCGCTACGACGGTCTGCTCGACCGCATCCAGCTCTATATGCCTTTTGTGCCAGGCCAGTACGATGGCTTATGGTGGGGGTTGATCCAGTCCTTGCACGGGGCGTGAGGAGGCGAGGAGACGAGGAGGAGGCGACGCATCGATAAACCCTTGCGCACTTTTTGCCACGAATAACACAACTTTTCACGAAATTATGGGTCTAGCGGAAAACGAGTACGTCCGAATGTGGAGTACGCACTCCATGCTTGCGCGCGGCAGCATGGCTGCCGCAAGCCACACCCCGTTTCAGGCAGGCCCTCATGTATTTGACGCAGTGTGACGCTATATGATCAGAGTGCTTCTCGCTCAACTTCCAGTGCCAAACAACCCGGCGACGAATGTACCGCTGGCGGCGGGTTACCTCAAGGCCTATGCCCAGGCACAGGGTTTGCTCGACCAGGTCGAGCTCGACATCCTGCCCCGCCGGATCGCCGACACGGCGGGCGATGCGCTGCTCGTCGAGGCGATTGTCGCCCACGCGCCGGATGTGTTGGGTTTTTCGCTGTACACCTGGAATAGCGAGCGCAGTCTGGCGATTGCTCAGCGTGTCAAGCAGCGCCTGCCCAATCTGCTTGTCGTTGGCGGCGGCCCCGAAGTGCAACCCGACAACGCCTGGCTGTTGCAGCATCCCGCCCTGGACATCGGCGTGATTGGCGAGGGCGAGCAGACCTTTGCCGCGTTGCTCCGCCGAGTGATCGATTGGCGATCAGCGCAGGGGGATGCCGCGTGGCAATCGCTCGCCGCCGAGCGTTCATTTTCAATCGATAATCTTGACGGCCTGGTTTTTCGGCGTGACGATGAGTTGCTGTTCACCGCGGCGCGGGTTGCGCTCGATGATCTGGCGGTTATTCCCTCGCCCTACTTGGCCGGCTACCTGGAGCTAGCGCCGAATGGCATCGCGATGGTCGAGGTCAGCCGCTGGTGTCCGTACGCCTGTAGCTTTTGCCTCTACGGGCGGAATATGGGCGCAAAGCTGGGGCGGCGCTACTTCGGGATTGAGCGTGTGCTGGCCGAGATTGCCTGGGCAAAGGCGCATGGTGCGACGGCGATCCACTTTGTCGAGGCCAATCTGAATCTGGTCCCCTTCTTCCGCCCATTGATGAGCGCCCTGTCTGACCTGAACGCCGACCGCACGCTGGCGTTCTACGCTGAACTGCGCGGCGAACATCT